>NZ_CAXAOQ010000010.1:0-206568 GCF_963970575.1 Pseudomonas sp. EA_65y_Pfl2_P74 | reverse complement strand
GGGTACGGATGGAGGCGCCTTGGCTCCAATCTTGTCGACCATGCTTGCGTAACCAAACCAACACCGTCGACCGGCCCTGGATCCCGTAGCGCCGTTGAGCCTCTTTATAACTCAACTCGCCTTTTTCGACTTGGTCGACAACCGACAATTTAAAAGTCAGCGTGTAATCGCGTTGACTACGTTTTGCGCCCGTATCCATTGCCCCCTCCTGATAAGAAGCCAGAAGGTGTAAACCTTATTCAGGACGAGACAAGCACAGTGAAAAAGCCGCCAGTAGTGAAAAAGGCAGTGCCTGCCGAGCACTCCCGGCAGAAAACCGTGAAAAAACGCACACCTGTGGCTTCCAGGTCGAAATCCTCCAGTGAGGTGGCTAAAACCAAGCTGCCGCCGGCAACACTGGACTTGAGCTTGCCCAAGGAGATGGTCCAGGAATTGAAGCCGAAGGGAACCGTTTCGCTGCCGAAGCACGAGGGCATCCTGCCGCAGTTTTTTGGCGAGAAAACCAGCGGCTTCCAGCTCAATGGCCGTTTGCTCAGCAACGAAATGCAGTTGCAACTGCGTAACGAAGAGCGCCGGGATATTGATGGCGCGGCGCTGGATTTCGAATTCAAGCAGTAAATACAACCCGTCTGTGACCCGCGAAGCAGACGCTTTGTCGCAGACTGGTCAGTCACATTCACTTATCCGTAAAAACCCCGGTTCAGGGAATTTGAAACAGCCGTTTTAGCGGTTACTCTGTCCGCGTCCCTTTTACACATTGCCCGTCGCGAGGACTTGTTCGTCATGAAATGCCGTGAAGGCTGTGGCGCTTGCTGCATTGCCCCCTCCATCAGTTCGGCGATTCCCGGCATGCCTGATGGCAAACCTGCCGGCGAACGTTGCGTGCAACTCTCGGTCGAAAACCTGTGCAACATTTTCGGCCGTCCAGAGCGCCCGGCGGTCTGTTCCGGTTTCGCCGCCGATATCGAAGTCTGTGGCCGCAGCCAGGAAGAAGCGATCAGGTTGATCGGTTGGTGGGAGCAAATGACGGCGGCTTGATGTGTCAAACGAACGGAACTTCAACAATAAGGAATAAGACTATGGGTTCGCTGCATCGTATCGCTGTGTTGTGTGGTTTGACTGCCGTGCTGGTGACGTCGGTCGCGCAGGCTGAAGACTGGAAGGTCGCCAAGAACGAGGATGGCATCAAGGTTTCCCTGAGCGAAGTGCCGGGTTCGGACTACAAGTCCTATCAGGGCGTTGCTCTGATGAAGACCACCGTTGCCAAACTGCGTGCATTGCAGGAGGACGTTTCCGGCGCCTGCGCCTGGATTCACGAATGCAAGACCCAGAAACTGCTCAAGCACGAAGGTGATCAGAGCTGGACTTACACCCAGTTCAACACGCCTTGGCCGGTCACCCCGCGTGATTCGGTGCTGCACATCACGACCGTTGAAGGCGCCGACGGCAGCCTGACCCGTAACATGGAAGGTGTGCCGAAGTATGTTCCGGAGGAAAAAGGTTTTGTCCGGGTGGCTCAGGTCAAAGGCTTCTGGAAGTTTGTGCCAAAAGGCGATCAGGTCGAAGTGACCTATCAAGTGCACACCGAGCCAGGCGGCAGCGTGCCGGCGATGGTTGCCAACAAGTTTGTCGTTGATGCTCCGTTCAAGACCCTGAAAGCCCTGAAAGAGCTCGCCGAGAAGTAAACGCCCCGGATTCAGCAAAACGCCCCGATTGATTCGGGGCGTTTTGTTTTATGACTTTTTGTGTTTCCAGATAGGCGTTGAACGAAATTTTCACAAAGCGTTCAAGACAATTCGCCCGCGCTGTTTCCACGCTGTCCCTGTCTGCCGCCGCTTTGAATGAAAGTGTCTGGTGGCGGGGCACTAATCAATGGCAATGGTGCCGGTGATCGTGCAACATTTGCGCACCGCGCACGCCCCGGGGTCTGGAATGACCAATAGAGGGCATGGCGCCGCTGTATTTTGCAACTTCAACTTCCAATGGGTCCTAAAACGACATGGCAATCCCGGACGCCCTGAATCAGCAGCGAGCTTCTGCTCGTCTACTGCAACCGACCGTCAAATCGCATCTGGCCTACACGCTGCTTTGTGCGCTGGTCATGATGGTGATGTTTTCCGTGCTGCGCCTCGCGCTGCTGGTCTACAACCGCGAAATGATCCTCGATACCCCGGTTTCGACGTTCCTTGAAGCTTTCGTCAATGGGTTGCGTTTCGACTTGCGCCTGGTGGTCTACGTTTGCGTTCCGCTGGTACTGGCGCTGTTCAGTGCCCGGGCCATGGCTGCGCGCGGATTTTTCCGTCTGTGGCTGACCCTCGCTTCGAGCATCGCCCTGTTCCTCGGTCTGATGGAGATGGACTTCTACCGTGAGTTTCACCAGCGCCTTAACGGTCTGGTGTTCCAATACGTGAAAGAAGACCCGAAAACCGTGATGAGCATGCTCTGGTACGGTTTTCCGGTGGTTCGCTATTTGCTGGCGTGGGGCGTCGGCACCGTGATCCTGACGCTGGCGTTCAAAGGCGCCGACCGAGCCACGCGCCCGCGCGGGCCTTTCAGTGGTGGCAGTGTCAGCACGCGTCAGGTCGCGCCGTGGTATACGCGCCTTGCGGTGTTCGTGGTCTGTCTGCTGATTTGCGTGGTGGCCGCCCGTGGCACTCTGCGTCAGGGCCCGCCGCTGCGTTGGGGTGACGTCTACACCACCAATTCGAACTTCGCCAACCAGCTCGGCCTCAACGGCACGTTGTCGCTGATCGCGGCGGCGAAGGATCGGATGGGCGAGGATCGCAACAACATCTGGAAAGCCACGCTGCCACAAGAGCAAGCGCAGAAAGTCGTGCGTGAGATGCTGGTCATGCCGGACGACAAACTGGTCGATGCCGATATCGCTGCCGTGCGCCGTGACTACATGCCGCCGGCGGACAAGACCCTGCCGATCAAAAACGTTGTCGTGATCCTGATGGAAAGCATGGCCGGTCACTCGGTCGGCGCGTTGGGCGCACCGGGCAACATCACGCCATACCTCGACAAACTGTCGAAGGAAGGTCTGCTGTTCGATCGCTTCTTCTCCAACGGCACGCACACCCATCAGGGCATGTTTGCCACCATGGCCTGCTTCCCGAACCTGCCGGGTTTCGAATACTTGATGCAGACCCCGGAAGGCAGCCACAAACTGTCCGGCCTGCCGCAGTTGCTCAGTGCACGCAAATTTGACGATGTTTACGTCTATAACGGCGACTTCGCCTGGGACAACCAGTCGGGATTCTTCAGCAACCAGGGCATGACCAACTTCGTTGGCCGTAACGACTTCGTCAACCCGGTGTTCTCCGATCCGACGTGGGGCGTGTCCGATCAGGACATGTTTGACCGTGGTCTGCAGGAGCTCAAGGCCCGCGAAAACGGCAAGCCGTTCTACGCATTGCTGCAAACCCTGTCCAACCACACGCCTTACGCCTTGCCGACACCGTTGCCGGTTGAGCGCGTCACCGATCGGGGTTCGCTGAACGAGCATTTGACCGCCATGCGTTACTCCGACTGGGCACTGGGCCAGTTCTTCGAGAAAGCGCGCAAAGAGCCGTACTTCAAGGAAACCCTGTTCGTTATCGTCGGCGACCACGGTTTCGGTAACGAGCGTCAGATTACCGAAATGGACTTGGGCCGCTTCTATGTACCGATGCTGATGATCGCCCCGGGCATCCAGGAGAAGTTTGGTACGCGTGACCACACCGTGGGTACGCAGATTGACATCGTGCCGACCATCATGGGGCGTCTGGGTGGCGAAGTGCGCCATCAGTGCTGGGGCCGTGACTTGCTCAACCTGCCGGAAGGCGACACCGGTTTTGGTGTGATCAAGCCGTCGGGCAGCGAGCAGACCACTGCCATCGTCACGGCTGACCAGGTTCTTGTGCTGCCGAAAGAGAAAGAAATGGCGCCGAAAATCTATCAGTACCATTTGGGCGCAAACCCGGGTGGGGAGATCATTGCGAATGCTCCGCGCACTGCCGAGTTGAAACTCAAACTTGAGGCGTTTCTGCAAACGGCGACCAAGAGCCTGATGGAAAACACCGCCGGTGTGGTCAGCGGCAAACCAGACTGATGCCCGCGCAATAAAACGCCACACAATAAAAAAGAGGCCCTGAAAAGGGCCTCTTTTTTTTACGCTTGAATCGTTATATCCGACCGAGTAACAACAGTACCAACAGCACGACCAGCACAACGCCGATAATGCCGGATGGACCGTAACCCCAACTTCTGGAGTGCGGGAAGACCGGCAGGCCACCGATCAGCAACAGGACCAGGATAATGATAAGAATTGTGCCCATGTCGATTTCCTTGTTGATAACGTTCGAGAAGTCTTGGTGTTCTGGTCGACTGGAGACTCAGTAATTCCAGGCGGCTTATAAATTCCGACTGGTGCGAATGAAAGAAGATTCAATGTTTTTTTAATGTATTTGGATCGCTTGCTTATTTCCTTTTCCCCTTGCGAAAGTTCAGAACTTAGTCCCTCCCAACGAATCAAACGCGCCACGGTTTTTCCCTACCATTCAGCAATCTGATGGAGCGAGGCTGGCGGCACATCCTTCGCTACACTGCGCGCATCTTCCCCGGAACAACAAGGCTGTCTGCTATGCAAAATCGCATGATGATCACTGGCGCGGGCTCAGGCTTAGGTCGCGAAATCGCGCTGCGCTGGGCGCGTGAAGGCTGGCAACTGGCCTTGTCCGATGTCAGCGAACCCGGCCTGCAAGAAACCCTGAAACAGGTGCGCGAGGCCGGCGGCGACGGTTTTATTCAGCGCTGCGATGTGCGTGATTACAGCCAGCTCACCGCGTTTGCTCAGGCGTGCGAAGAGAAACTCGGCGGCATCGACATCATCGTCAATAACGCCGGTGTGGCCTCGGGTGGGTTCTTCAGCGAATTGTCGCTGGAGGACTGGGACTGGCAGATCGCAATCAACCTGATGGGCGTGGTCAAGGGCTGCAAGGCGTTTCTGCCGTTGCTTGAGCAAAGCAAGGGCAAAATCATCAACATCGCCTCCATGGCGGCGTTGATGCAAGGCCCGGCCATGAGCAACTACAACGTGGCCAAGGCCGGCGTGGTGGCGTTGTCGGAAAGCCTGTTGATTGAACTGGCGCAACAGGAAGTCGGTGTGCATGTCGTCTGCCCGTCATTCTTCCAGACCAACTTGCTTGATTCCTTCCGTGGGCCGACCCCGGCGATGAAAGCGCAGGTTGGCAAGTTGCTGGAAAGTTCGCCGATCAGCGCAGCGGACATCGCTGACTACATCTATCAACAAGTGGCCGCAGGCGAGTTCATGATCCTGCCTCACGAACAGGGCCGGATGGCCTGGGCGATCAAGCAGAAGAACCCGCAACTGCTTTACAACGAAATGATCACCATGGCCGACAAAATGCGCGCCAAGGCCAAGCAGAACAACGGGTGAAACTTGCCTGAAGGGGGGACGCGTCGTTAGGGTGGCGGCAATGGTCATCCTGTCGAGACGCGTCAATGCTCAATTACTTGTGGTTCTTGCTCGCGGCGCTGTTTGAAATCGCCGGTTGTTTCGCCTTCTTCATGTGGCTGCGTCAAGGCAAAAGCGCTCTGTGGGTGATCCCGGCGCTGCTCAGTCTGACGCTGTTCGCCCTGTTGTTGACCCGTGTCGAAGCGGCCTATGCCGGTCGCGCCTATGCCGCTTATGGCGGGATCTACATTGTGGCTTCGATTGGCTGGCTGGCCGTGGTGGAGCGGGTTCGTCCACTGGGTTCGGACTGGATTGGTGTGGCGTTGTGTGTGATCGGTGCGAGCGTGATTCTATTCGGGCCGCGGTTTTCTGCCGCTTGAACGGATGGTTTTGTGGGAAGTATCTGACAGCCCTGCGCTTGAGGGGGTGTAGGGCAAGACTGATTTGCCGATCATGCATTGTGGGGCGCAGGCAAGCCGCGCATCTTCAGCGTTCGCTAACCCTGAAGGACGAATCTCATGCTTGTACTCAGCCGTGTCGTCGGTGAGTTGATCTCAATCGGTGACGACATTTCCCTGCGCGTTCTGTCCGTGAACGGTTCCAGTGTGCGCTTTGGCGTCGAGGCGCCGCAGAACGTCAATGTGCACCGCGCGGAGGTCTACGAACGGATCCAGCGTCAGCAGGCCAGGCAAAAGGCCCGCTGAGGGTTTCAGTCGAACAGGTGCTTGGGCACGTCGTGCTTGAGCATCAACTGGCACTGCTCGCTTTCCGGATCGAAGACGATCAGCGCCTGGCCTTTGGTCAACGCCTGACGCACACGCAGCACACGGGTTTCCAGCGGCGTGTCGTCGCCATTGTCGGTACCGTCGCGGGTTACGAAATCCTCGATCAGGCGAGTGAGGGTGTCGACTTCAAGAGCGTCGTAGGGGATGAGCATGGGCACCTCGGCTAAATCAATGTCGGGATGCTACGGCGATTGATGTTTGGCTGCCAGTTTTGTGTTGCCTGCGCCGGCCCTTCGTGAGCAAGTCCGCCCCCAGAGTGAAACGTATTCCAACGGTGGGAGCGGTCCGGGCACCATGGATTTAACTGTCCGAACGTTGCCCTACCAGACTGTCCACCGACGGCACGCGCGTATCACTCTCCATTTGCGTTTCATGCTCGATCTGATGACTGAAGCGATCAAGCGACGCATTGGCCGGCGCCGCATCGCTGGCGAACACCGGAGGACTCAGAATGTAAGCCCCCAGCAGCCGACTAAGTGCCGCCAGACTGTCGATGTGCGTGCGCTCATAACCGTGCGTCGCATCGCAGCCAAAGGCGAGCAGGGCGGTCCGGATGTCATGGCCGGCGGTCACCGCCGAATGCGCGTCGCTGAAGTAATAGCGGAACAGGTCACGGCGCACCGGCAACTCGTTTTCGCTGGCCAGACGCAGCAAATGTCGTGACAGGTGATAGTCGTAAGGCCCGCCGGAATCCTGCATCGCCACACTCACTGCGTGCTCGCTGGAGTGCTGCCCCGGCGCGACCGGCGCAATGTCGATGCCGACGAATTCGCTGACGTCCCACGGCAATGCCGCCGCTGCGCCGCTGCCGGTCTCTTCGGTAATGGTGAACAGCGGGTGACAGTCGATCATCAGTTCCTGGCCGCTGTCGACGATGGCTTTGAGTGACGCCAGCAACGCCGCAACCCCCGCTTTGTCATCCAGGTGACGAGCGCTGATATGGCCGCTTTCGGTGAATTCCGGCAGCGGATCGAACGCCACCACGTCGCCGACGCAGATGCCCAGCGATTCGCAGTCAGCCTTGGTCGCGCAATAGGCGTCCAGACGCAACTCCACATGATCCCAACTGATGGGCATCTCATCCACGGCCGTGTTGAACGCGTGCCCGGAGGCCATCAGCGGCAACACGCTGCCGCGAATCACGCCGTTGTCGGTAAACAGACTGACGCGACTGCCTTCGGCGAAACGGCTCGACCAGCAACCGACCGGGGCGAGGGTCAGGCGACCGTTGTCTTTGACGGCGCGCACAGCGGCGCCGATGGTGTCCAGGTGCGCCGAGACCGCGCGGTCAGGGCTGTTTTTCTTGCCCTTGAGCGTCGCGCGGATGGTGCCACGACGGGTCATCTCGAAGGGAATGCCGAGTTCCTCCAGACGTTCGGCGACGTACCGCACGATAGTGTCGGTGAAGCCGGTGGGGCTGGGAATGGCAAGCATTTCCAGCAGGACTTTTTGCAGGTAGTTGAGGTCTGGTTCGGGAATTTGGAGGGTCATGGAAACTCCTGATGGGTTGAGCACATCGATGGTTTCGATGAGGAGAATTTGGGCTGCCTGATCTGGCCTGATCGCTGGCAGGCCAGATCCCACAGGTTGTGAGATGACCACAAAACCTGCGGGAGCGGGCTTGCTCGCGAACGCGTCAGTCGAGGCGCCGTTTCATTACGAGTTGGCCGGCTGACTGTGCGGAAACAGCAAGTCGACAAACCGCTCGGCTGTCGGTTGCGGCTCATGGTTGGCCAATCCGGCACGCTCGTTGGCTTCGATAAACACGTACTCCGGCTGATCCGCCGCCGGCACCATCAGATCGAGGCCGACCATCGGAATGTCCAGTGCCCGCGCTGCGCGTACCGCTGCATCGACCAGCGTCGGATGCAGAATCGCCGTGACGTCTTCCAGCGTGCCACCGGTGTGCAGATTGGCCGTACGCCGCACAAACAGCGACTCGCTCGCCGCCAGGATGCTGCTGTAGTCATAACCGGCCGCGTGCAAGGTGCGCTGGGTTTCGTGGTCCAGCGGGATTTTGCTTTCGCCGCTGGTGGCCGCCTGCCGGCGCCGACTCTGGGCTTCGATCAGCGCGCCAATCGAGTGATGGCCATCACCGACCACCTCGGCCGGACGACGAATCGCCGCCGCGACGACTTCAAAACCGATCACCACAATCCGCAGATCCAACCCTTCGTGAAAGCTTTCCAGAAGCACCCGGCTATCAAACTGTTTCGCCGCTTCGATGGCCTGCTGCACCTCTTCAATGCTCTGCAAATCCACCGCCACACCTTGGCCCTGTTCACCATCAAGCGGCTTGACCACTACCCGCTGGTGCTCATCGAGAAACGCCAGGTTGTCGTCGGCGTTGCCCGCCAATTGTTGCGAAGGCAGGTTGAGCCCCGCCGCCTTCAACACTTTGTGGGTCAGGCTTTTGTCCTGGCACAGGCTCATGCTGATGGCGCTGGTCAGGTCGCTCAACGATTCGCGACAACGCACGCGGCGCCCGCCGTGACTGAGGGTGAACAGTCCGGCATCGGCGTCGTCCACCTGCACATCGATGCCGCGACGGTGCGCCTCCTCGACAATGATCCGCGCATACGGATTGAACTGCGCTTCAGGCCCAGGTCCCAGGAACAGCGGCTGATTGATGCCGTTCTTGCGCTTGATGGCGAAGGTGGAGAGATTGCGAAAACCGAGTTTGGCGTAGAGGCTTTTTGCCTGACGGTTGTCATGCAGCACCGACAGGTCCAGATAGCTCAGGCCGCGACTCATGAAGTGTTCGATCAAGTGCCGCACCAGCACTTCGCCGACGCCGGGGCGCGAGCATTGCGGATCCACCGCCAGGCACCACAGGCTGCTACCGTTTTCCGGGTCCTTGAACGCTTTGTGATGGTTCAGGCCCATGACGCTGCCGATCACGGCGCCGCTGTCTTCATCCTCGGCCAGCCAGTAAACCGGGCCGCCCTGATGATGCGGGGTTAGCCGTTGGGCATCGATCGGCAACATGCCGCGCGCCTGGTATAGCTGATTGATCGCCTGCCAGTCTGCCTCGCTTTGCGCGCGACGAATGCGGAAACCACGAAACACGCGGGTCGCTTGGCGGTAGTCGCTGAACCACAGGCGCAAGGTGTCGGAAGGGTCGAGAAACAACTGCGTCGGTTCGAGGCCGAGGATCTGTTGCGGTGCGGCAACATACAGCGCGATATCTCGCTCGCCTTGTTGCTCGTTGAGCAGCTCCTGAGCCAGCGTTGCCGAGTCAGGAAAGGTGTGGCCGATCAGCAACCGGCCCCAGCCGCAATGCACCGCAATCGGATCGGCGGCCAGTTCGCTGCCGTCCTCGGCCAGCCGCGCCTGCAAACGTTCATAGGACGGAGTCTGACCGCGCAACAGGCGCTGGCTGTAAGCCGTGGCGTGGGGTTTCATCGATCAGATTCCTTGTTCACTGAGCCACAGGTTCAGGGCCGCCAGTTGCCACAGCTTCGAACCACGCAACGGCGTCAGTTGGCCTTGTGGGTCAGTCAGCAATTTGTCGAGCATGGCCGGGTTGAACAGACCGCGATCCTGACTCGGATCAAGCAACAGTTCACGCACCCAGTTCAACGTGTCGCCTTGCAAATGCTTGAGGCCCGGCACCGGGAAGTAGCCTTTTTTGCGGTCGATCACTTCACTCGGGATGACCCGGCGTGCCGCTTCCTTGAGCACTTGTTTGCCACCGTCAGGCAGCTTGAACTGGCCGGGAACCCGCGCCGACAGTTCGACCAGTCGATAATCGAGAAACGGCGTTCGCGCCTCCAGACCCCAGGCCATGGTCATGTTGTCGACGCGTTTGACCGGGTCGTCCACCAGCATCACCGTGCTGTCCAGACGCAGGGCTTTGTCCACGGCGGCATCGGCACCGGGTTGTGCAAAATGTTCTTTCACGAAGTCACCGGCAGCGTCGTTGGCGGTCAGCCATTTCGGTTGCACGGTGGCGGCGTAGTCGTCGTAGCTGCGGTCGAAAAACGCCTCGCGATAGGCCGCGTAAGGATCGGCCGCACCGTCCACTTGCGGGTACCAGTGATAACCGGCGAACAACTCGTCGGCACCCTGGCCGCTCTGCACAACCTTGCAGTGCTTGGCCACTTCACGCGACAGCAGATAGAACGCGATGCAGTCGTGGCTGACCATCGGTTCGCTCATGGCGCGAAACGCCGCAGGCAATTGTTCGATGATCTCTTTTTCGTCGATACGCAACTGATGGTGCTGAGTGCCGTAGTGTCTGGCGATCAGATCCGAATACTGAAACTCATCCCCGCGCTCGCCACCGGCATCCTGAAAACCGATGGAGAAGGTCGACAGGTTCTCCACGCCCACTTCACGCAACAGACCGACGAGCATGCTCGAATCAACGCCGCCGGACAGCAGCACGCCGACATCCACCGCCGCACGTTGGCGGATCGCCACGGCGTCGCGGGTGCTGTCGAGTACGCGATCGGTCCAGTCTTCGAGGGTGAGGTTTTTCTCGTCCTCGTGTGGGCCGTAGGGCAAGGTCCACCAGGTTTTCTGTTCGGTGCTGCCATCGGCTTCAACGCGCATCCAGGTGGCGGGCGGCAGTTTTTCGATGCCGGCCAGCAGGGTACGTGGGGCCGGTACCACGGCGTGGAAATTCAGGTAGTGGTTGAGCGCCACCGGATCGAGAATCGGGTTGATGTCGCCGCCCTTGAGTAGCGCCGGCAAGGCCGAGGCAAAGCGCAGGCGCTGACCGGTGCGCGACAGGTACAACGGCTTTACGCCGAGACGGTCACGGGCGATGAACAAGCGCTGTGCATCGCGCTCCCAAATGGCGAAGGCAAACATGCCGTTGAGTTTGGGCAGCAGCGCTTCTCCCCAGGCGTGATAGCCCTTGAGCAGCACTTCGGTGTCGCCACCGGAATAGAAGGCATAGCCCAGCGCTTCGAGTTCGGCCCGCAGTTCGGGGAAGTTGTAGATTGCGCCGTTGAAGGCCAGAGACAGGCCTAATTGGCTGTCGATCATCGGCTGCGCCGAGCCGTCCGACAGGTCCATGATTTTCAGGCGACGATGGCCCAGGGCAATCGGCCCTTGTGCGTGGAAGCCCCACGCGTCGGGGCCACGAGGGGCCAGGTGATGGGTGATTCGCTCAATGGCTGCAAGGTCTGCAGGTTGATGATCAAAGCGTAACTCGCCAGCTAATCCGCACATAAAGTCCTTACCGGTTTTTCCGTTGGGGAGGGGTCAAGCAGTACTACTCAATAAAACAGGGTACTCGGAAACTGACCCCCCTCGTTAAGTGGAGTTTTAGAACGATAAGTTATAAGGCTGATTTTGACGCTATCGCTGCCGCGTAATAGGCGGGCGTTGATTCTTCGCCGCTTGCGGATAATTGGACGGATTTTCGACAATTTTTTTTGAATAATTGTCAGTCGGCGTCCACCGGCAAGCCGTGTTGTTCGGCATCAGGCGGGGACAATCGCTTTTTCAGATCCAGCAGCCGTGACAGGGCGTTGTACTTCTCGATGGCGGTCCAGCTTCCCAGACCGGCGAACACGGAGGCCAGCAATTCATCCGTGGCGTAAGTGCGCAAGCGCTTGCTGAAATCATGGGTTGGGCTGACGGATAGTCGTCCTTTCTCAGGCAGGGTATGCGCTTTGCGCCTATTGGCGTAGGCGGGTTCGTTGACATTGGCGAGCGGCACCGCAATGTCCCTGGCATCCGCGGACAATTTATCCAGATAGCGATCAAAGAAATGTTTGTACAGCCCTTTCTTTAGCGGGATAAACGTTATGTCGTTGACAAACGAAATGCTATTCAGGTCCATTGCCTCTATTTCATTTTTTTCGGTATTGGTTAGTTGAGAGACGAGGCGTGTCCGGAATTCTTTATTGGTCAGGAAGTTGATGGAGAATCGGTATTTTGTCTGGTCTTCGTTGTCGTCCTGGTAAAAGCCGTCACCCGGGTCGTTGGGTATGTATACGATGTTATGGTCTATTGGTGATTGATCGGTCCGACGGCAGGTGATCAGAACGGCATCTGTGGTGTACTTGCCAAATAACTGTATCGAATGCAGTTTTATTTTACCGTTATTGATGTTGTCGCCAGTGTAAATATCCCTGTTGCCTTTTGTCAGACTCAGCACGGTGAGAAGCCGGTTCAAAGGGAAGTCGGTTTTTTTAAAATATTTCTCATAGGCGCTGAGTTTCATGTTGAATTTGTGCAGGCGTGTGCCGATCAGCTCAATGTTTGAAACTTTAAACGTTCTGGCGATATGTTTCTGGTATTGGCCTCCCAGATCCAGATTGCGACTTAGAGCCGCAAACTCTTGTGCCGATACCCTGATCGCGTCAGGGTCGTCAACGGTTGACTGGCCAAGGATGTCCAAAATCTCGCTGTCATTCGAGAAGTAACCGGGAGCCGCTTCTTCGTCGGTGAAGTTCAGCATCGCCGCCTGCAGCAGGGTACAGGTATATGACTCACCGTCCGCAGAGTTTGCAGGCGTGAGTCTGATGTTGTCGTTGATGCCGAATCGTGTCCCATGGGTTTGTAGCAGTTCACTGCGAAGTTCGCGTCTGCAGAAACTTTCCGGTGTCTCCAGCTTGCCTGCCAATTCATCAATATAAGTCTGGTAGGGTAGCGCTTCATCGAGCGTTGCGCGCAAGGCGGCCAGCCTCGTGGGATCTTCTTTTGCCATACCGTGGGTAATGAAACGTTGCACGGCAGTTGCCTTGTCCTCAATCTGGACGGCATCGGAAATGTTTGCGCTGGCATCAACGTCCGATACCGTGGTGGGCGAGTTGTTTGTTGGTAAAGTCATGCGGGAAGTCCCTTTCGTAAATGAGATGTCATGTTAGGTGAGTTTGTCGTGATGAAAACAGTTTTATTATTGAATGGTTTTGGGTGTGTTTTCGGTTGGTATTTGAATGTTTGATATACATATGTATTGCACGATTTTGTGTGGTCTGTGTTTGCTGTAATGTGATTAACCTGCGTCGGAGTCTTCTGTTTTAATTCCAAGTGGATGTGGATAAGGTTAACGCTCAAGCCTGCAATAAAGGACTATTGCCGATGACCACCACACAGAATAAATCCGCACCGCGTGCGCCGACTCAGAATGAAGTGCTCAGCGTTTTGCTGGAAGCCACAGGAGACCTGGACAACGCCGAGGCGCTGCACAAGAGCCTGCCCGCAATGCTGCTTAACAGTGCGACCAGCACGCTGGTCGCGCTCGATCAAACCGCGCGAGACCTGCTCACGATCCAACTCAAGGTCGAGAAGGATCTGCTCAAGCTCAAACCTCTGAATGCCTTTTGTATTGCTGAGTTGACCCGCGCGCTGAAAGCCAAGTGGCCGGCGGTCTTCGATGTTGAAAAAGATCTGCTGAGTTTGCCGGGGGTTGAGTGTGGTTGCTCGCCAGCCTCGACCGACCCAGAGGGCATTCAAACCTTTCCACATGCCACGCAGACATTGCTGCAAGCGGCGATGCAGAATTTCACCGAAGACGAGGAAACCGACAACTACCCCGAAGGCAGTCAGGTGCGGGTGAGCAGCGTACCGTCGGGCGTGGCCGGATTGACGCCGGCGTCGTTCGCCAAATTCTGTCGCGAACTGGATCTGGGCAAGCGCTATCAGGCGCATTTTCAGCAGGTGTTCGGCCTGGTGGACGACGCCGGTAAAGTGACGGCCACCCGTCCGATGACCCGCGACATCGCTGCGATGAAGAAACTTCTGCTGCAACTGGACATGTATCTGGCCGCAATCAGCCAGCACATCACACCGGCTGGCCTGCAGATCGTGCAGAGGCTGATCGCCGCTGACGGCGTGGTCTCGGCGAAAACCCTGCACTACAGCAATCGTCCATTAATGATGCACGGCATCGAGGTGCTCGACAGTTGCATCTGGGGGGTTGTGGTGTTTGCAGTCCGGTCGATCGAGTTATACCCGAACGAATGGTGTCTGGTGTACATGGCTAACGAGCCCGAGAGGCCGCTGTATGAGTACTCGAGTTTCACTGCGTTCAAGCAATACCTCACGCAAAAGCTGAGTGACAAGCGCTACCAGGACTACTTCGCCAACAGCATTGATGAAGATGACAAGGCAGACTTCTTCAAGACCTTCGCCGACACCGCCGATTTGGGCCACATCAGGCAGTTGCCCATTGCAGTGCCGCTGTTCGAGTTCATGGTGCAAAGCCATGTCGGCAAGATGCAGATCGACGCCCGCAAACTCGCCGTACCGACGGCCGATATTGATGAGGATGTGCGACGCAAGCGCTTGCTGGGTTTTCTGGAACTGGGTGTGAGCATTGCGACGGTGGCGGGTTTCTTCGTGCCGGTTGTCGGTCAGTTGATGATGGGTGTCGCGGTTGGCCAACTTCTGGCGCAAGTGTATGAGGGGGTCGAGGACTGGCAGCGGGGCGACCAGCAGGAGGCGCTGTCGCATCTGCTCAGCGTGGCGCAAGACATTGCGCTGATGGGCGTGTTCGCGGGTGGGCAGAAGGCGGTGGGCACGCTGGGACGCAAGCTGGTTCGGGCCCATCCGGAGTTTTTCGGGCAGTTCACCGCGATTCTGGATTCGGCCGGTAAACCGCGCCTTTGGAAGCCAGATCTCACCCCGTATGAACATCGGCTGCCAGCCGGTATCACGATGGCCGATGACTCCGTCGAGTTGCATCCGCTCAAGGAAAAAACCGTCGGCCGGGTCGACTATGGGATGTTCTCCGGGTCACTCGATCCGGACACGAAGGTCTGGCATCTGGATCATCCCGAGCGCCCGAACGCCTATGCTCCCGGGCTTGAGCAACACGTCGAGGGCGGCTGGCGACTGGCGTCTGAGGATGCCGAAACGTGGAATAGCGCTCCCTACACCCTCAAGCGTATCGATCCGCGTCTGAGTGAGTTCCCGGATACGGATCTGGACATGATTCGCCGAATCAGCGAGATCTCCCACGATCAATTGCACCGGGTTTTTAACGATAATCTGGCCTTGCCTGCCCGGTTACGCGACACCGTGGAACGCCTGCGGATCGAGCGCCAGTCAAGCCAACTCACCACTGAGCTTGAGCGTGGGGAAGTTCACGCAGGTCAACCTTCGCAGGAACAACTGCACGGCTTGCCGCAGTTGCCAGGCTGGCCGACAGGCCGCTACATCGAGGTCAGCGATAGCGAAGGAGACGTCACGGCAACCTATCCCGCGACCAACACCCGCGTCCCTGCGCTCAGTGTGCAGGTCACGCAAGAGCAATTGGCCGCAGGGCAGTTGTTGCAGTCGGTGATCGATGGCCTGTCCCTGCGCGAGGTTGAAGCCATGCTGGGGGGCAAGGTCAGTGCCGGCTCGCAAAAGCCAGCGTTGGCGAAGAAACTGGGAGCCTTGTTCAGGGCTGAGCGTCGATCGGTTTTCGATCGTATGTATCAACGCTACGACCAGAGTGAGGCTGACGAGGTCAAGACATTACGCAGCGTGTTCGCCGACATTCCTGCGCGTTATGCTCAGCGCCTGATTGACCAGGCGCCGAGTGTCGAGCGTCTGCATTTGCGCTCAACCGGGCGCGTGCCTTTGCGCCTGGCGCAGAGAGTCCGCAAGGCCTCTGCCGCCGTGCGCCTTGACCGTGCCCTGAGCGGTTTGCTCGTGTCGCAGGTCGCCAATGCCGATAGTGAAAAACTGGCGATCCAGTTACTGCCCCGTTTGAGTGGCTGGGACCCGAATCTGCGCCTGACGTTGCGGGACAAGACGCTGAACGGGCCGGTACTGGAAGCCATCGGTAACGAAGCGGCGACGCCTTTGAAGACCTGCACACTGGTCAAGTCCAGTGGCGGCTACGAAGCCTTCACTGGCGACGGTAAATCCCTGGGGCGTGTGGCGTCGGAGCCAGACAACCTGTATGCCGCGATCCTCAAGGCACTGCCGTCGGCTCAGCGTACAACCGCAGGTTTTGCTGACCCGGTGATCGCCGACAGTGCCCGATTGCGCAGCCAGTTACTGAACATTGCGCTGGACGAACGTGAGGCCAGTGCCCGGGTATTGACCACCGGCAAGTTCGAGCCGCTGGTCTCCGACCCCCCCTGCATTCAGGGCGATCATGCAATGCCTGAATCACCTCATCCACGCGCGTTATTACGTAAGGTGAGAAGGCTCTATCCCGGCTTTACCGAGGCGCAGGCCAGTGAGTTCATTGATCGGTCGGGCAATGATCCGCTGACCCGCGCTACACGGGTGAAAGGTTTGCGCCGTGATCTGGAGCAACTGCGCAAGGTGCTCGAAGTCTGGACGCAGGATCAGGCAGGCATGACGTTGATGGGGGAGGATTTGCGTGAAGTGCGGCACAGCCGCAAGACGGCGGCAGAGATGATCGAGGATGGGTTTCGGCGGCTTTTTCTGGCCACCGATGAAAGCGGAAAATCGATCTGTGTATTGAATCTTGACGGGATGCGGGTGGGGACGTTGCCCACGCTCCCGCCGGGGTTGAACTTCGATCATATCCAGCAGTTGTCGCTCAAGAACATGGAGCAGGGCGACGACCTGGTTTATTTCCTCAAGTCATTCAAGCACGCCGAGTCTGTGGACCTCGACGGCAACGCACTCACGCGCCTGCCTGAGGTGTTGTCGCACATGCCTGATCTGACCCGGGTGAGTCTGGCGGGTAACCGGATCAAACTGACCGAACATACACTGGTGAAGCTTGCCAACCTGCGCACACTGCACTCCCTGAATCTGAACAGTAACCCGCTGGGGGCGACCCCGGAGGTGGGCAAGATGTTTGATTTGCGTTCCCTGTGTCTGCGCGACACCCGCGTCACCGAGTTGCCCAAAGGTCTTGAACGCCTGCCACATCTGGATTGGGTCGATCTGCGTGAAAATCAGATCAAGCAGCTACCGGATTGGTTATTCAAGACCTCGCGACGTTTCAGCGAGGCGCTGGACCTGCGCGGTAATCCCTTGTCGTTAGCCAGCAGGACTCACCTGGCGGACTATCGAAACAATGTGGGTGTCGGTATGGGCTATCTGGAGAACGATAACGCGCGTCTCGATGAACAGAAGGCGCGCTCGCTGTGGTTCGAGGGCGGCGCCGGAGGGGACTGGGCCCAGCGTGACCGGATCTGGACCTTATTCAAGGAGGATCCCCGGGCCGAGGGCCTGTTTCATTTACTGGCGGAGCTGGGCAATACCGCCGACTCCGAAAAAGTCGCCAAAGACACCTGTCGACGTGTCTGGGCGGTGCTTGAAGCCGCCGAAACCGATGCAATCCTGAGTGAGCAAGTGTTCGACCTGGCCGCCAACCCGATCAATTGCACGGACAGCGCAGCCGTCAACTTCAGCCAGCTCGAACTCGCTGTGGAAGTCAACAAGATCACCAGGCTTGCCGGTGGCCGAGTGACCTCTGTACACCCGTTGCTCAAACTTGGTCGAGGCCTGTTTCGGCTGGACAAGCTGGATCAGATTGCCCGTGAGCATGCGCTTAACGATACCAGTGCTGATCCGCTGGAGGTGAACCTGGCTTATCGCATCGGACTGGCCGAAGAGTTCGATCTGCCGGGACAGCCGCGTCATATGCGTTTTGCCATCCTGGGCGGGGTGACCGAAGCCAATCTGGAGACTGCCAGGAACAGGATCAGTGTCGCTGAGCTGTCGTCCGAATGGCTGACGTTCCTGCTGCGTCAGCCGTTCTGGTGCGAGTACTTGAAGCGCACGTATCCCAGGCAATTCGCGAGCCTGGAGGAAACCTTTCCGGCGCGGCTGGACGCGGTGTTCGAACAGGCGAGCAAACTCTCCACGGCCGATTACCTGAACCAGATGGACGTCATCAGGCTCGAACGGGAGCAGGCCGAAGAGGCTGTGCTCAAGCGCCTGACGGGAGAGGCCATTCGCTTGGGGGATCTGGGCCTCTGCGCAATGCCCGATGCTTGAGGTCTATTTGCCGCGAATCAGTTGGCGCAATACGAAACGGTTGGGGTGACAGGCCTCGGCCACGCTTCTTGGCAAGGGCAACGGTTCGTCGTTCAGCCAGGCGGCGAGCAGTTCGCCAGACAGCGGCGCGGTGATCAGACCGCGTGAACCGTGGCCGCTGTTGACGTATAGACCGTCGAGCCACGGGCAGGCGATGTCCGGTACTTGCCGGGCATCCTTGCTCAGCGCCGCGTACGCGTGAATGAACGCCGCGCGGTCGGCGAGCGGGCCGACAATCGGCAGGTAGTCGGGACTGGTGCAGCGCAAGGCGGCGCGGCCTTGAAGGGTTTCGACCGCCTGTTCGCTGATGTGCAGGCGAGAGACCAGATCGCTGGAAATCTCTTCTAGCATCGCCAGATTGCCTTGGTGTTCGGCGGTGGTCGGGGTCAGGTCGTCGCTGTTGAAATCGAAGCTGGCACCGAGGGTGTGTTCACCCCGTCGCGCGGGGGCGACGTAGCCTTCGGCACACACCACCGTCGTCAACGCCTGGCTTTGTTCCGTCTGCGCCAGGCGGGTGATCTGCCCGCGAATGCGCTTGAGTGGCAGCTCGGCGCTTTGCGCAAAACGCTTGATCTCGGCAGCACCGGCCAATACCACGACAGGCGCGCTGGCAAGCAAGCGGTCGCCGTCGAAGGCTTGCCACTGATCATCGACCTTGCGCAGTTCCAGCGCCTCACGGTGGCTGAGCAGTTCGATGTTCGGTTGTGTGGCCTGCGCCTGGCACAGCGCGGGCGGATGCACCCAGCCACCCTCGGGGTAGTACAAACCGCCGTGGTCCAGGCCGACACCGGCGCGGGCCTGCGCCTCGGGCTGATCGAGCCACTGCAACAGATCCTCCGGGAACGCCGCGGCCAGCTGCGCGTGGCGCTCGGCTTCCTTGGCATTGAACGCCAGTTGCAGCACGCCGCAATCGTCCCAATCGGTGCCCCGTTGCAGGCTTTCGAGCAGGCGTCGGGTGTAACCGAAGCCGCTGATGATCAGTTGCGATAACGCCGTGCCATGGGCCGACAGTTTCAGATACAGCACGCCTTGCGGATTGCCCGAGGCTTCTTGTGCCACGGCCTCGTGGCGCTCCAGCAAACTCACTTTCCAGCCGCGTGACGCGAGGCTCGCCGCGGTGGCACAACCGGCAAGGCCTGCGCCGATCACCAGTGCCCGACGTTCACCGGACGTGGGGGCGGGGCGCGCGAACCAGGGTTTTTCCGGGGCAGGCGGGGCCACCTCCGACGGCCAGCCGAGGAACTCGCCGCGCAGGATTTCCCATTTGTGCCCGATGCCCGGCGTGCGCTTCATTTTGAAGCCGGCGGCGTTGAGCAAACGCCGCACCCAACCGGTGCTGGTGAACGTGCTGATGGTCGAGCCTGGCGCCGCCAGCCGAGCCAGTTCAGCGAACAGTTCGGCGGTCCACATCTGCGGGTTTTTCGCCGGGGCGAATCCGTCGAGAAACCACGCATCGATCCGAGCGTCCAGTTGCGGCAATTGCTCCAGCGCATCGCCGATCAGCAGCGTCAATGTCACTCGGCCATTGGCCAGTGTGATGCGCTGGAAGCCCTGATGGATCGCCACGTAATGGGTCAGCAATTGATCAGCCAGCGGCTTGAGTTCTGGCCACAACGCCAGGGCGCGTTTCAGATCGGCCGGGCTCAACGGGTATTTTTCGACGCTGACAAAATGCAGTCGGGCACCGACAGTGGCGTGTTGCTCGAACAACTGCCAGGCGCAGAGAAAATTCAGCCCGGTGCCGAAGCCCGTTTCACCGATGGCCAGGTGTCCATGCGCTGGCAACGCAGTAAAACGTTCGGCCAGACGGTTCTGTTCGAGGAACACATAACGGGTTTCATCCAGACCTGACTGGTCGGAAAAATACACGTCATCAAACACTCGCGAACGCGGGCGTCCCTGTTCATCCCAGTCGAGTTGGGCGTGGGGCAATACGGCTTTCATGGCAGGCTCGGCAACGACAAGGTCGCCATTCTAGCCGATCGCGCGCAGGGTGCTTGATCCGTGGCAAGGCTTGGCGCCGACGACTCGATGACAATCCGCCGCCCGCGGGAATTTCTGCGCCGTCCTTGTGCCCAATCCGCTAGTCTTGCTCAATCCTGGAAGGAGCTGTCCTATGTTCGAATCCGCTGAAATCGGTCACGCCGTCGACAAAGAAACCTATGAGGCCGCCGTCCCGGCGCTGCGCGAAGCGTTGCTCGATGCCCAGTTCGAGTTGCAGCAGCAAAAGCGTTTCCCGGTGATTGTCTTGATCAACGGCATCGAAGGCGCGGGCAAGGGCGAGACGGTCAAGTTGCTCAACGAATGGATGGATCCACGGCTGATCGAGGTGCGTACGTTCGATCAGCAGACCGATGAAGAGCTGGCCCGACCTCCGGCGTGGCGTTACTGGCGGATGCTGCCGGCCAAGGGGCGGATGGGGATTTTCTTCGGTAACTGGTACAGCCAGATGTTGCAGGGACGGGTGCATGGCCTGTTCAAGAACCCGCGTCTGGATCAGGCGATCGGCGCCGCCGAGCGTCTGGAAAAAATGCTCTGCGATGAAGGCGCGCTGATCTTCAAGTTCTGGTTTCACCTGTCCAAGAAGCAGATGAAGGCGCGGCTCAAAGCCTTGGCCGACGACCCGTTGCACAGTTGGCGGATCAGCCCGTTGGACTGGCAGCAATCGCAAACCTACGACAAGTTCGTCAAATACGGCGAGCGCATATTGCGCCGTACCAGTCGCGACTACGCGCCATGGCATGTCATCGAAGGCATGGACGCCAACTATCGCAGTCTGGCGGTTGGCAATATTCTGCTTGAGGGGCTGCAAAACGCGTTGAAGCGTTCGCAGATTCATGCCCAGGAGGTCAACGCAGCGCCGCTGGGCGCCCCCGTCGATCATAAGGGTTTGCTCGACAGCCTCGATCTTACCCAGCGTCTGGAAAAGGAAGATTACGAGGAGCAACTGATCACCGAACAGGCGCGGCTGTCCGGGCTGATGCGTGACAAGCGTATGCGCCGCCATGCGCTGGTGGCCGTGTTCGAAGGCAACGATGCCGCGGGCAAGGGCGGGGCGATTCGGCGGGTCGCGGCAGCGCTTGATCCACGCCAGTACAACATCGTGCCGATTGCCGCACCGAGCGAAGAGGAGCGGGCGCAACCTTATTTGTGGCGTTTCTGGCGGCATTTGCCGGCGCGCGGCAAGTTCACCGTGTTCGACCGTTCCTGGTACGGCCGGGTGCTGGTGGAGCGCATCGAAGGTTTTTGTACCCCGGCCGACTGGCTGCGTGCTTACGGTGAAATCAATGACTTTGAAGAGCAGATCGCCGATGCCGGGGTGATCGTGGTCAAGTTCTGGCTGGCCATCGACAAGGACACGCAAATGGAGCGCTTCCAGGCGCGGGAAGCGATCCCGTTCAAGCGCTTCAAAATCACCGAAGACGACTGGCGCAACCGCGACAAGTGGGACGAGTACCGCACCGCAGTCGGTGACATGGTTGATCGCACCAGTACCGAGATCTCCCCATGGACGCTGGTCGAGGCCAACGACAAACGTTGGGCGCGGATCAAAGTATTGCGCACCATCAACCGTGCGCTGGAAGAAGCGTTCGAGAAATCCGACAAACACGCGAAAAAGCACAAGGACTGAGCCAATAGATCCGCATACGCGAGGTGAATGATTGTCGCGGTCGTTGATGCGGTGGACTTATGCTCAGGTCCACTCTCAACCGACCACAACAATGAGGTATGCCATGCGTGAAGTGGTGATCGTCGACAGCGTCCGGACTGGCCTGGCCAAATCCTTTCGCGGCAAGTTCAACCAGACCCGCCCCGATGACATGGCGGCCCATTGCGTCAACGCATTGCTGACGCGTAACGACGTCGACCCGGCCAGTGTCGAGGATTGCATCGTCGGCGCCGGCTCCAACGAAGGTGCCCAGGGTTACAACATCGGCCGCAACGTAGCGGTGCTCTCGCGTCTGGGCACTGGCACCGCCGGCATGACCCTCAATCGTTTCTGCTCCTCCGGGTTGCAGGCGATTGCAATGGCTGCCAACCAGATCGCTTCAGGTTGCAGCGACATCATCGTTGCCGGCGGCGTCGAGTCGATCAGCCTGACGATGAAAAGCGTCAACACCGATCACCTGATCAACCCGTTGCTCAAGCAACAAACGCCGGGCATCTATTACACGATGGGTCAGACCGCTGAGGTGGTGGCACGGCGGTATGGTGTCAGCCGTGAAGCGCAGGATCGCTATGCCCTGCAAAGCCAGTTGCGCACCGCGCAGGCTCAGGCGGCCGGGCTGTTCGACGATGAAATCGTACCGATGTCGGTCAAGTATCGCGTCGAAGACAAGAACAGCGGTGATGTGCAGATCCTCGATGGCATCGTGGATCGTGACGATTGCAACCGCCCCGACACCACCTATGAAAGCCTAGCGGGCCTCAAGCCTGTGTTTGCCGAAGACGGTTCGGTGACGGCGGGCAACTCGTCGCAACTGTCCGACGGTGCCTCGATGACGCTGGTGATGAGTCTGGAAAAAGCCCTGCAACTGGGGCTCAAGCCGAAAGCGTTTTTCCGTGGCTTCACCGTGGCCGGTTGCGAGCCCGACGAGATGGGCATTGGCCCGGTGTTCTCGGTGCCCAAACTGCTCAAAGCCAAGGGCTTGCAGGTGGCTGATATCGATTTGTGGGAACTCAACGAGGCGTTTGCGTCGCAATGCCTGTACAGCCGTGACCGGCTGGAAATCGACAACGAGAAATACAACGTCAATGGCGGCTCGATTTCCATTGGTCACCCGTTCGGCATGACCGGGTCGCGGCAGGTCGGCCACCTGGTGCGTGAGTTGCAGCGGCGTGACCTGCGTTACGGCATCGTCACCATGTGCGTGGGCGGCGGGATGGGCGCGACGGGGTTGTTTGAGGCGGTGCGTTAAGACAGTTAGAGGGTGTTCACCACACAACCCTGTGGCAGGCTTGCTCGCGAATGACGTGACTCGGTTTATGTGTCGCAGCTCATAAGCTGCATTCGCGCAATGTAAGCCTGTATTTCTTTGTCTATCTGTTCAGTGCTCTCGAACGGCCCCTCAAGGGTATTTTCCCGAGTGCTGAAGAACAGTTCACCGTTGACCCGACACACCCGGTCGCTGCGAAAGTGTGTGGCAGGGGCGGGGTCTTGCCTACGCATGCCTAACATGACGGGGCTCCTTGAGGGTTCTTGTCGGCCAAGTGATTCAAAAAGCTTATGCCTGAATCACTTGGGCCGCCCGCTCAGCCGATCAACGGGGGCGCGTCAATTTATTACGGCGACCTGCACAGTTTTATTCGCGCCCAGGCCCCAACTGTCCCTGTGTCGCCGTCGGTGGCGCGCCTAGAATGAGGACTCTCGTCAGCAGGCCTTGAGGTTCGCATGCACATTTCATCCGGTCGCTGGGTTTACGGTTTATGCCTGGCGCTGCTGACTGCGTTTCTATGGGGCATCCTGCCGATCAAACTCAAACAGGTGTTGCAGGTGATGGACCCGATCACCGTGACCTGGTTTCGCTTGCTGGTGTCCGGCGGGTGTCTGTTCATTTATCTGGCCTCGGTCAAGCGGCTGCCGAGCCGCAAGGTGCTGGGCCCCAAGGGTGGCTGGTTGGTGCTCATGGCGGTACTGGGGCTGGTGGGTAACTACGTGTTGTACCTGACGGGGCTGAATCTGCTCAGTCCCGGCACGGCGCAACTGGTGGTGCAGATGGGGCCGATCATGCTGCTGATCGCCAGTCTGTTTGTGTTCAAGGAGCGCTTCAGCATCGGCCAGGGGATGGGGCTGGCGGTGTTGCTGATCGGTTTTGTGTTGTTCTTCAATCAGCGATTGGCCGAACTGCTGACCTCGCTGTCGGACTACACCGCTGGCGTATTGCTGGTGTTGCTGGCGTCGACCGTCTGGACTTTTTACGCGTTGGGCCAGAAGCAATTGCTGACGGTGTGGAATTCGCTGCAGGTCATGATGGTGATTTATCTGTTCTGCGCGTTGCTGCTCACCCCTTGGGTGCATCCGCTCGAGGCGCTGCAACTGAGCCCGGTGCAGCGCTGGTTATTGCTGGCGTGCTGCATGAACACGCTGATCGCTTATGGCGCGTTCGCTGAAGCGCTGGCGCACTGGGAGGCGTCGCGGGTCAGTGCGACGTTGGCGATTACACCGCTGGTGACGTTCGGGGCGGTCGCGATAGCGGCCGGGTTATGGCCGCAGTATGTGCATGCCGAGCAGATCAATGCCCTGGGCTATGGCGGGGCGGTGCTGGTCGTGCTCGGTTCGGCGCTGGTGGCGTTGGGGCCTTCATTGATTGCCGGGTTCAAGGCACGGCGGATGAAGATGGCAGCCAGCTAAACGGCGTCATCGTTCTTCGCGAGCCAGCCGGATCCCACAAGGAAATGCATTCCAATGTGGGAGTGGGCTGGTTCGCGAAGCTTATTTTTCAAACGCTACAAGGCTTAGCCCTTGGCCCCCGCCTCGATCATGTTTTCCGGCCGCACCCACGCATCGAACTCTTCATCCGTCAGATAACCCAGCGCCAGCGCCGCTTCACGCAGGGTCAGTCCCTCGTTGTAGGCCTTCTTGGCGATTTCCGCCGACTTGTCGTAACCGATGTGCGGGTTAAGCGCGGTCACCAGCATCAGCCCCCGTTCCAGATGTCTGGCCATGACCTCGGCATCCGGCTCGAGCCCGGCAATGCAATGCTGCTGGAAGTTGCTGCAGCCATCGCCCAGCAGGCGGATCGATTGCAGCAGGTTGTGGATGATCACCGGTTTGAACACGTTCAGTTGCAAGTGGCCCTGGCTGGCGGCAATGCCGATCGTCACGTCGTTGCCCAATACCTGACAGGCGAGCATCGACAACGCCTCGCACTGGGTCGGGTTAACTTTGCCGGGCATGATCGAACTGCCCGGTTCGTTGGCAGGCAAGCGCACTTCAGCCAAACCGGCACGCGGCCCTGAGCCCAGCAGACGCAGGTCATTGGCGATTTTCATCAGCGCCACGGCGAGGGTTTTCAGCGCGCCGGAAAGGCTGGTCAGTGGTTCGTGGCCAGCAAGGGCGGCAAATTTGTTTGGCGCGGTGACGAAAGGCAGACCGGACAGCGCCGCCAGTTCTGCCGCAATCGCCTCGCCAAAACCATGGGGTGAGTTGAGCCCGGTACCCACCGCAGTGCCGCCTTGCGCCAGCTCGCACACTGCCGGCAGCGCGGCGCGGATCGCCCGTTCGGCGTAATCCAATTGCGCGATAAAACCGGACAACTCCTGGCCGAAGGTGATCGGCGTGGCATCCATCATGTGCGTGCGGCCGGTTTTCACCAATTTCATGTGCCGCGCCGACAGTTCCGCAAGGCCGCCGGACAGCTCGGCAATCGCCGGCAGCAATTGCTCCTGCACGGCCTTCACCGTGGCGATGCTCATGGCGGTGGGGAAGCAGTCGTTGGAGCTTTGCGAGCGATTGACGTGATCGTTGGGGTGCACCGGCGTTTTGCCGCCGCGCGGGTTGCCAGCCAGTTCGTTGGCGCGACCGGCGATCACCTCGTTGACGTTCATGTTGCTCTGGGTGCCGCTGCCGGTCTGCCAGACCACCAAAGGAAACTGGTCGTCATGCTGGCCGTCGAGCACTTCGTCGGCGGCTTGCTCAATCAAACGGGCGATGTCGGCGGGCAGGTCGCCGTTGCGGTCGTTGACGCGGGCGGCGGCTTTCTTGATCAGGGCCAGAGCGTGCAGCACTGGTAGCGGCATGCGTTCCTGACCGATGGCGAAGTTGATCAGCGAGCGTTGCGTTTGAGCACCCCAGTAGGCGTCGTCCGGGACTTCGATCTGGCCCAGGCTGTCGGTTTCGATACGGCTCATCATGCACACTCCTGTTGGTCTGTTTGCGCAGTTTAGGCTGGCTTCGGCCCCGGTGGTTCCCTCGAACCGATTGTTGACCGGTAAAACCCGGTCAATCCAGTGTGGCAAGGGCCTGGGGGTTGAGCCGCAGCGATTGTTAGGCGCAGAATGAGCGCCCTTGGGGTTTTACCTCGCTTAGCTGAAAAGGAAACTCGATGACTCGTCTTCGTGCCATCTGTACCGCGGTAGCACTGGTTTGCGCCAGCGGCCAGGTGCTTGCCGATACCGCCAGCCACAACGCCAGTGCCGAAGCTTTCCTGACCTTGGCGCACGCTGACAAACTGGGCACTCCGGTTTACATGCAGGTTCAGCAGATGTTCGCCCAGCGCTTTGAACAGACCAAGGCCCCGGAATCCAAGAAAGCCACGCTGGAAACCTACCAGGCCAAGGCCAACGCCGCCCTGGATCAAGCCATTGGCTGGAAAAAGCTCAAGCCGGACATGGTCAAGCTCTACACCAGCAACTTCAGCGAATCCGAGCTCAAAGACCTGGTAGCGTTCTATCAGTCGCCGCTGGGCAAGAAAGTCCTGGAAAAAATGCCGCAACTGACCCAGCAATCGGCCCAGATGACTCAGGCCAAACTGGAAAGCGCAGTGCCTGTCGTCAACAAACTGCTGGAAGACATGACCAGCGAGCTGGCACCGAAAGGCGCTGCTCCGGCCAAGAAAAAGCCGTAAGCGGAGTTCGCGATGACCATGCAACAACGCATCGAATCAACGCTGGGCCTGTTACAGCCTGAGCATCTGCAAGTACTGGATGAAAGCCACATGCACAGTCGCGGGTTGCAGACCCACTTCAAGGCTGTGGTGGTCAGTGCGCAGTTCGAAGGCCTGAACCGGGTCAAGCGCCACCAGAAAATCTACGGCACGCTCGGCGAGTTGATGGGCGAGTTCCATGCGTTGGCGCTGCACACCTATACCCCACAGGAATGGGCAGAGATTGGCGCCGCCCCGGCGTCGCCGACCTGTGCTGGAGGAGGGTAGCTATACGCTTCAAGCAGCAAGCTGCAAGTTAACGGCGCCTTGTTCATGGCTGGCCGCTTGAAGCTAGCCGCTCGAAGCTGCTTTTTTGCTAGAATCCGCAACGCGCCGCTCACCCGGCGCGTTTTTTTTCGCATCCGGTTCACCCTTTGCGAGGGTAGCCACCTGGAGAAATACCCATGACACAACCTATTGTCGTGGCGGCACTGTATAAGTTCGTCACCCTCGAAGATTACGTCAACCTGCGCGAGCCACTGCTGCAAGCGATGGTCGACAACGGCATCAAAGGCACACTGTTGATTGCCGAAGAAGGCATCAACGGCACGGTTTCCGGTACTCGCGAAGGCATCGACGGCCTGCTCGCCTGGCTCAAGAATGACCCGCGCATGATCGACATCGATCATAAAGAATCGTACTGCGACGAGCAGCCGTTCTACCGTACCAAGGTCAAGCTCAAGAAAGAGATCGTCACTCTCGGTGTCGAAGGCGTCGACCCGAACAAAAAAGTCGGTACTTACGTTGATCCGCAAGACTGGAACGCGTTGATCAGCGACCCTGAAGTGCTGTTGATCGATACGCGCAACGATTACGAAGTGTCGATCGGCACCTTCGAAGGTGCCATCGATCCGAAAACCACCAGTTTTCGCGAATTCCCCGACTACATCAAAGAACACTTCGATCCGGCCGTACACAAGAAGGTCGCGATGTTCTGCACCGGCGGTATCCGCTGCGAGAAAGCCTCGAGCTACATGCTCGGCGAAGGTTTCGAGGAGGTTTACCACCTCAAGGGCGGCATTTTGAAGTACCTCGAAGAGGTGCCGCAGGAAGAAACCAAGTGGCAGGGCGACTGCTTTGTATTCGACAACCGTGTGACCGTGCGTCACGACCTCAGCGAAGGCGACTACGATCAATGTCATGCCTGCCGCACGCCGGTCAGCGTTGAAGATCGCGCCAGCGAGCATTACGTCGCCGGCGTCAGTTGCCCGCATTGCTGGGACACGCTGAGCGAGAAAACCCGCCGCAGCGCCATCGATCGGCAGAAGCAGATCGAACTGGCCAAGGCCCGCAACCAGCCGCACCCGATCGGCTACAACTACAAGCAAGCATCCACCGAGGCTTAACCATGTCTGCGCGCCTGCTCTACGTGATGGATCCGATGTGTTCCTGGTGCTGGGGGTTTGCCCCGGTGGCCACGGCACTGGTCGAGCAGGCCCAGGCAGCCGGGGTGGAGTTGCACCTTGTCGTTGGCGGGTTGCGTACCGGCAGCGGTTCGGCGCTGGAGCCGACCACTCGACGCTACATTCTCGAGCATTGGCAGGCAGTGACCGAGGCCACCGGCCAGCCATTCAAGTTTGAAGGCGCGTTGCCCGATGGTTTTGTCTACGACACCGAGCCTGCCTGCCGTGCGATCGTCACCGCACGCAGCCTGGCGCCGGATTGTGCGTGGACATTGGTCGGACTGATCCAGCAGGCGTTTTACACCGAAGGCCGCGACGTCACCCAAGCCAGCGTGCTGGTGGAACTGGCCGAGCAGGCCGGCGTGCCACGGATCGAATTTGCCGCACTGTTTGATCGCGCCGATCAGCACGAAGCCACGGCGGCGGATTTCAATTGGGTGCAGGATCTGGGCATCGCCGGGTTCCCGACGTTGCTGGCCGAACGCAATGGCCAACTGGCGCTGCTGACCAATGGCTATCAACCGCTCAGCGAGCTGTCGCCGTTGCTCGGTCGCTGGCTGGAGCGCGCAGCCTGTGCCTGACCTGGCCGATGACACGCCAGCCGTAAAGCGTGTCGACCGGCTGAGCTGGGCAGAAGTCCGGCGCTTGGCACTGCATCATAAAAAATCCCTGTGGATCGCCAACGGCGTGGCCGTGCTGGCGACGCTGTGCAGCGTGCCGATTCCATTATTGCTGCCCTTGCTGGTGGACGAAGTGCTGCTCGGCCACGGCGACGCCGCGCTGAAAGTCATGAATCAGGTGCTGCCGTCGATGTGGCAGCAAGCGGCGGGCTACATCGGCCTGATGCTGGTGGTCACGCTGACCCTGCGCTGCAGCGCCCTGTGTTTTGGCGTGTTGCAGGCGCGACTCTTCGCGCGTCTGGCCAAAGACATCGTCTACCGCATCCGTGTGCGGCTGATCGAACGCCTCAAACGCATTTCCCTCGGCGAATACGAAAGCCTGGGCAGCGGGACCGTGACCACGCACCTGGTCACCGATCTGGACACCCTCGACAAGTTTGTGGGCGAAACCCTCAGCCGTTTTCTGGTGGCGATGCTGACTCTGGTTGGCACAGCAAGCATTCTGATGTGGATGCACTGGAAACTGGCGCTGCTGATTCTGTTGTTCAACCCGCTGGTGATCTACGCCACGGTGCAGTTGGGCAAGCGGGTCAAACACCTGAAAAAACTCGAGAACGACAGCACCGCGCGCTTCACTCAGGCGCTGAGCGAAACCCTCGATTCGATCCAGGAAGTGCGAGCGGGTAACCGTCAGGGCTATTTCCTCGGGCGGTTGGGTCTGCGGGCACAGGAAGTGCGTAACTACGCGGTCAATTCGCAGTGGAAAACCGACGCGTCCAACCGCGCCAGTGGCTTGCTGTTCCAGTTCGGCATCGACATCTTCCGCGCGGCGGCGATGCTCACCGTGTTGTTTTCCGATCTGTCGATTGGCCAGATGCTCGCGGTGTTCAGTTACCTGTGGTTCATGATTGGCCCGGTCGAACAGTTGTTGAATCTGCAATACGCCTACTACGCGGCGGGCGGTGCGCTGGCGCGGGTCAACGAATTGCTGGCGCGTGCCGATGAGCCACAATATCCGGGGGGTGTCGACCCGTTCAAAGGGCGCGAAACCGTCGGTATTGAAGTGCAGGGCCTGTGTTTCGGTTACGGCGATGAGCTGGTGCTGGATCAGATGAACCTGTCTATCGCGCCCGGCGAAAAAGTCGCGATTGTTGGCGCCAGTGGCGGTGGCAAAAGTACCTTGGTGCAATTGCTGTTGGGGTTGTACACGCCGCTCGCGGGCACCGTCCGTTTCGGTGGGTCGACCCAGCAGGAAATCGGTCTGGAGATCGTTCGGGAAAACGTTGCGGTGGTGTTGCAGCATCCGGCGCTGTTCAACGACACCGTGCGCGCCAACCTGACCATGGGGCGCACACGCAGTGACGAAGCCTGTTGGCAGGCGCTGGAAATCGCCCAGCTCGAACCCGTCATCCGTGCCTTGCCGAACGGCCTCGACAGCATCGTCGGGCGCTCCGGCGTGCGCCTGTCCGGCGGGCAGCGTCAGCGTCTGGCGATTGCGCGGATGATCCTGGCCGAGCCCAAAGTGGTGATCCTCGACGAAGCCACCTCGGCCCTCGATGCCGCCACCGAATACAACCTGCATGAAGCCATGGCGCGGTTCCTCAATGGTCGCACCACACTGATCATTGCCCACCGCTTGTCGGCGGTAAAACAGGCGGATCGGGTGGTGGTGTTCGATGGCGGACAAGTGGCCGAAGACGGCGATCATCAGCAGTTAATTGCCGATGGCGGGCTGTACGCCAAACTGTATGGCCATTTGCAGCAGATATAGTGCTCTTGAGTTTTTTGCGCGTTTGTGTGCTTAGTGTTTGAATTGCTTAAAATAAAAAACTCCGAAACGCGTTGACAGGCAGCAGGTTGCGCAATCGGCAGTGAAGACGGCCTAGCAGTCGCTTCGACATGCCGAAAATTAGCCTAGGCTGAGCTGTCAGGAGCGGTATTTCCCGGTGTATATCTGGCAGTGCTTGCGCAAGGGACCTCATGAATCAGAAGCGGACTCTCGGAACGCCACGGTTGTTGGGCATCGTCTGGCCATTCATTGCTGTCGTGTTGTTTCAGGCTTTATTGGGAGGGATGAGTCTTTACGTGCTGTCGGCCGTTCGCGGTTATGTCGCGGGTGAGAGCCTCTGGTCCAAGGGGCAGAAAGACGCCATTTACTACCTCAATCTGTACGCCGACAGTCGTGACGAAACGATTTTTCTCAAGTACAAAAAGGCGATTGCCGTGCCTCAGGGCGGCCATGAGCTGCGCCTGGCACTGGATCACCAACCGCCGGACCTGACCGCTGCACGCGAAGGCATTCTCAAGGGCGGCAACCACCCGGACGACGTCCCCAGCCTGATCTGGCTGTACCTCAACTTCCGCCATTTCAGTTATCTGGAAACCGCAATCGACCGCTGGACGGTGGGTGACGCTTATCTGGTCGAACTCAATGACGTGGCGCGCGAAATGCACCAGAGCATCTTGCAGAACACTGCCAGCAGTGCCGATATCCGGCGCTGGAAGACGCGGATTCTGGCGATCAACGATGGCGTGACCCCGGCGGCGAAAGCGTTCAGTGATGCCCTGGGTGAAGGCTCGCGGATGATCTTGCGCCTGCTCTTGTTCACCAACCTGGCCACGGCGCTGGGGCTTATCGTGCTGGCTTTATGGCGCACGCACAAACTGCTCAAACAACGCCATGCTTTTGCCCAGGCCCTTCAGTTGGAGAAGGATCGGGCGCATGTCACGCTGCAGTCGATTGGCGATGGCGTCATCACCACCGACGTTTCCGGCGCCATCGATTACATGAACCCCGCCGCCGAAGCCATGACCCACTGGAAGGCCGAGCAGGCAGCCGGTCTACCGCTGGCGGCGCTGTTCAACTTGCTTGACGACAATGCCCAGGCCGAAGGCCTGACCCTGATCGAACATATTCTTAGTGGCCATCTCAGTGGCGGCAGTGAACACTCCAAACTGATTCAGCGCCTGGATGGCAGCACGCTGTCGGTGACGTTGGTCGGTGCGCCGATTCGCAATGCCGGGAACGTCAGCGGTACCGTGCTGGTGCTGCACGACATGACCCAGGAACGGCAATACATCGCCAATCTTTCGTGGCAGGCCACCCATGATGCGCTGACCGGGCTGGCGAACCGCCGTGAGTTCGAATATCGCTTGGAGCAAGCGCTGCATAACCTTTCGCGCCAGTCCGGGCGGCATGCGCTGATGTTCCTCGATCTGGATCAGTTCAAGTTGGTCAACGACACCTGCGGCCATGCCGCGGGTGATGAACTGCTGCGGCACATTTGCACCTTGCTGCAATCGGGGCTGCGTGAGGGCGACACCCTGGCGCGGCTCGGAGGTGACGAGTTCGGCATTCTGTTGGAAAACTGCGCGCCGCAAGCGGCGGAGAAAATTGCCGAGGCGCTGCGCCAGACCGTGCAGAACCTGCATTTTGTCTGGAAAGGGCGGCCATTCCTGACCACGGTGAGTATCGGCCTGGTGCATGTCGTGCAAACCCCGGCGACGCTGGAAGCTTCGCTGCGTGCTGCTGATATGGCCTGTTACATGGCCAAGGAAAAGGGCCGCAACCGTGTGCAGGTCTACCACGCTGACGATTCCGAACTGTCGCTGCGCTTTGGTGAAATGGCCTGGGTCCAGCGTCTGCACATGGCGCTGGAAGAGAACCGTTTTTGTCTTTACGCCCAGGAAATCTCACCGCTCAAGCCGAGTGACGGCAAGGGTGGGCACATTGAAATCCTGCTGCGTCTGCATGACGAGGCCGGACGGATGATTCTGCCGGACAGTTTCATTCCCGCCGCCGAACGTTATGGCTTGATGAGCCAGTTGGATCGCTGGGTCGTGCAAAACGTATTTAAGGTAATTGCTCAATGTATTGCACAAGAGCATAAAGGCCCATTAGCGATGTGTGCGATTAATCTGTCAGGTATTACTATAGGAGATGACGCGTTTTTGCACTTTCTGCGCGAACAGTTTGTTAACTATTCGATACCGCCTGAAATGATTTGTTTTGAAATTACTGAAACCAGTGCAATTTCAAACTTGGGCAGTGCAATTAGATTTATTAATGAACTCAAAGGCTTGGGTTGTTATTTCTCGTTGGATGACTTTTGTGCCGGAATGTCTTCATTCGCTTATCTGAAACATTTGCCTGTAGACTTCCTGAAGATCGACGGGAGTTTCGTAAAAGATATGCTGGACGACCCGATTAACCGAGCAATGGTCGAAGTGATCAATCACATCGGGCATGTCATGGGTAAGCAGACAATTGCCGAGTTTGTTGAAACAACCCAGATCGAGCAGGCATTGCTTGAAATTGGAGTGGATTACGCTCAGGGTTATGTCATCGAACGACCGCAATTGTTTACCTGTGACAGTTTGCAAAGTCGGCCCGCCAGACCGCAGCCGTTGTTGTTCAAAGCGCCTGGCACGTTCCGTTGAAGTCTCTCGCCGATCCTTACAATCACAAATCAAAAGGAGCCGAACAGTGATCGACACATTCAACCGAGCCGGACCGCTCATGGAAGCTGCAAGTTATCCAGGCTGGGCACAACAGCTGATTGAGGATTGCAGCGAGAGCAAGCGCCGGGTTGTCGAACATGAGTTGTACCTGCGCATGCGTGATAACAAGCTCAGCGCCAAAACCATGCGCCAGTACCTGATCGGGGGTTGGCCGGTGGTTGAGCAATTCGCTCTTTACATGGCGCAGAACCTGACCAAGACCAAATTCGCCCGTCACCCCGGTGAAGACATGGCGCGGCGCTGGCTGATGCGCAATATCCGCGTCGAGCTGAATCACGCCGATTACTGGGTGCACTGGAGTCGTGCGCACGGTGTGAGCCTGGAAGATCTGCAGGCCCAGCATGTGCCGCCCGAGCTGCACGCCTTGAGTCATTGGTGCTGGCACACCAGTTCGGCGGACTCGCTGATCGTGGCTATCGCGGCCACCAACTATGCAATCGAGGGCGCGACCGGGGAGTGGTCGGCACTGGTTTGTTCTACTGGCGTGTATGCCGCTGCATTCCCGGAGGAAGATCGAAAGCGGGCGATGAAGTGGTTGAAGATGCACGCGCAGTATGACGATGCCCACCCTTGGGAGGCGCTGGAAATCATTTGCACCCTGGCCGGCATGAATCCGAGCAAGGCCCTGCAGGTCGAGTTGCGTCAGGCGATCTGCAAGAGCTACGACTACATGTATCTGTTTTTGGAGCGTTGCATGCAGCTCGAAACATCCGAGCGTTTGTTGGTGCGCGAACGCAGGGCAGTAGTCGAAAGCTGATGTAACTGTGGGCGCGGGCTTGCTCGCGAAAGCGGTGTCGCAGTCTAGCAACTGCTGACTGACACACCCTGTTCGCGAGCAAGCCCGCTCCCACACTGTTTGGTGGTTCGGTAGAGCTAACCCGCCATTGCCAATCGATTCCGGCCTTCACGCTTGGCCACATACAACGCACTGTCAGCGCGACGCAGCAGGCTTTCTGCCGATTCACCCGGCAGCAGGGTCGAGCAACCCAGGCTCACCGTCAGCTCGATCAACTGGTCGTCAGCGTAATATTCATTAGCCTGTGCGGCGTAGCGCAAACGCTCACCGACCAGAGCAGCCGCTTCCCGGCTGGTGTTGGACAGCAGGATCAGGAACTCTTCCCCGCCATAACGAAACACCATGTCGACGTTGCGCAATTGACCTTTGATTGAGGCGGCAACGGCTTTGAGTACGTCATCGCCAGCGCTATGCCCGTGACTGTCGTTGACCCGCTTGAAATGGTCGATATCCAGCATCAATACCGACAATGGTTGCAGATGGCGACGTGACATCTCGATTTCGCGTTGCAGGGTCTGGTCCATCGCAATACGGTTGCCGGCACCGGTGAGGGAGTCGCGCAGTGCGCTCTGGGTCGCCGCGCGGTATAACAGGGCGTTGCGCATCGGATACAGCAGCGACGACAGCAGCGATTCAAGATGCCCCTGCTCCTGATCGTTGAAGCGCTGATTACGGCGGAATACCAGTTCACCCATGTGCTCGCCTTCGTGGCTGAGGCTGTAGCTGACCGAGTGATGGCCTCGGGCGCCGAACTCCAGGCGCAGGTCACTGCCCTGATGCGTGTAGCTCAAGGCATCCAGTGGTACAAGGCGCTGAGCCTCGCGAAAGAACAGACCGAGAATGCGTTGCGGTTCAAGACTGGTTTGCAGTTGCAGGCTCAGTTGCTGGCGCAATTGCGCAAGACTGGCGGGCCGCTCCAGAAGAGGCGGCTGCTGACCGAAACCCAGGCGCTGCAATTTGGCACTGTCGAAGTCAATTGCATTGGTCTGGGAAGGTGATTTCATATGGCGTGAGCCCCTAAGCAGTAAGTCTGTCTTACAGGCTGGGTGAGAGCGGCTATGGGCTGCGTGTCGTACTGATCCATCAGTCCCGTAGGACATTTGGTGTAAGTCTAGTCTGCCTGATGACGATTAGTGAGCTATCGAATCAGGTCTTGCCCCATTGCCTTCACACGGCATGCTTTGAGGAAAATTAGAGCGAAAGTCGTGCCATTCAGTTCTGTTTTATTTAAAGCTATACGAATCAATAGCTTGGCTTTTCGGAAGACTAAGGTGTGCTGGATATTTGACTGTATTTTGACGGCCAATAACGGTTAATGCATGCCGCGACGGAAATCCGCCACGGCTACAAATGCGACGTATGGCATTACTGCGCGTTGAATGCCTGACCATTGATGCCGGTGCTGTCCGGGCCCATCAGGTACAGGTAGACCGGCATGATTTCCTCGGGCGTCGGATTGTTCAGCGGATTTTCCCCCGGATAGGCTTGCGCGCGCATGCTGGTGCGAGTGCCGCCCGGGTTGATGCTGTTGGAGCGCACTGGCGCCACGCCGTCGACTTCATCGGCCAGGGTTTGCATCAGGCCTTCGGTGGCGAATTTCGAAACGCCATAGGCCCCCCAATAAGCACGGCCCTTGCGTCCGACGCTGCTCGAAGTGAACACCACCGAAGCATCCTGCGACAGCTTGAGCAGCGGCAGCAATGTGCTGGTCAACATGAACATGGCGTTGACGTTGACCTGCATGACACGCATGAAGTTTTCGCCGGACAACTGCTCGATGGGCGTGCGCGGGCCGATGATCGAGGCGTTATGCAGCAGGCCGTCGAGGTGGCCGAATTCAGCCTCGATCATTGCGGCCAGTTCATCGTACTGATGCGGCAGGGCGGTCTCGAGATTGAACGGAATCACCGCCGGCTGGGGGTGCCCGGCGGCTTCGATTTCGTCGTAGACCTGTGTCAGATGGGCTTCAGTCTTGCCCAGCAGCAAAACGGTTGCGCCATGGGCAGCGTAGGTTTTCGCGGCAGCCGCGCCGATGCCACGACCGGCACCGGTGACCAGAATGACCCGGTCCTTGAGCAATTCGGGACGAGCTGTGTAATCAAACATAAAAAACCTCATCAAGAGTCAGATCATTCCCACGCTCCGCATGGGAAAGCAGCCAATGACGCTCTGCGTCAAGTCTCAGCAACTGCAGAGCGCGCTATCGAGCACCTTGCGCAACTCCAGAGGATGATCCACCACCACATCCGCGCCCCAATGCCGCGGGTTGTCGTCGGGATGGATGTAGCCAAACGTCACCGCGCAAGTCTTGGTGCCAGCGTCGCGCCCGGATTCGATATCGCGCAGATCATCGCCCACAAACAAAACCGTCGACGGATCCAGATCAAGCATCTTGCACGCCAGGATCAGCGGCTCCGGATCCGGCTTGCTGTTTTTGACATGATCCGGGCAGATCAGCAGCGCCGAACGCTCGGCCAGTCCCAACTGCTGCATGATCGGCTCGGCGAAGCGCAGCGGCTTGTTGGTCACCACGCCCCAGATCAAGTTGGCCTTTTCGATATCAGCCAGCAGTTCGGCCATGCCGTCGAACAGCTTGCTGTGCACCGCGCAGCCGACGAGGTAGCGCTCGAGGAATTCCAGGCGCAACTCTTCAAACCCCGGCGATTCCGGGTCCATCGAAAACGTCACCGCAACCATGGCTTTGGCGCCGCCGGAGATCTCGTCGCGAATGTGCTTGTCGTTGATTGGCGGCAAGCCACGATCCGCGCGCATCGCCTGGCAGATGGCGATGAAGTCCGGTGCGGTGTCGAGCAGGGTGCCGTCCATGTCGAAAAGGACTGCTCTGATGGCCATCGGCTTATTCCTCGCGCAGGGTCTGGATCATGTAGTTGACGTCAACGTCGTTGGCCAGCTTGTAGTGCTTGGTCAGCGGGTTGTAAGTCAGGCCGATGATGTCCTTGACGGTCAGGCCGGCCATGCGGCTCCAGGCGCCAAGCTCGGACGGGCGGATGAATTTCTTGAAGTCGTGGGTGCCACGCGGCAGCAACTTCATGATGTATTCGGCGCCGATGATGGCGAACAGGTAGGCCTTCGGGTTGCGGTTGATGGTCGAGAAGAACACCTGACCGCCGGGCTTGACCATGCGGAAGCAGGCGCGAATGACCGACGATGGATCCGGCACATGTTCGAGCATTTCCAGGCAGGTGACCACGTCGAACTGCTCGGGCATTTCTTCGGCCAGAGCTTCGGCGGTGATCTGGCGGTAATCGACGCTGACGCCGGATTCCAGTTGATGCAATTGCGCGACCGCCAGAGGCGCTTCGCCCATGTCGATGCCCATTACGGTGGCACCGCGTTGGGCCATGGCTTCGCTGAGGATGCCGCCGCCGCAACCGACGTCGAGCACTTTCTTGCCGGCCAGGTTGACCCGTTCGTCAATCCAGTTGACCCGCAGCGGGTTGATGTCGTGCAGCGGTTTGAATTCGCTTTCACGGTCCCACCAGCGATGGGCCAAGGCTTCGAATTTGGCGATTTCGGCGTGGTCGACGTTGCTCATGTTCCATTCCTCTAAAACTTGAAAAAGGTTGTAGCTGCGCAGGTTATGCGCAGTGTTTACGATTCGGTGTGGCCGCTGATGCGTTGGCCCCAGGCACGGGCGGTGGCGCCCAGTTGTGCCTCATCCAGGCGTGTCAGGCGCCGGTCGTCGAGCAGTTGCTTGCCGTCAACCCACAGGTGTTTCACGCAGTCGCGGCCGGTGGCATATATAAGCTGCGAAACCGGGTCATAGACTGGTTGCTGCGCCAGGCCCGACAGGTCGAAGGCGACGATGTCGGCGGCTTTGCCGATTTCCAGCGAGCCGACTTGCGCTTCGATCCCCAGCGCTCGGGCACCATTGAGCGTGGCCATGCGCAGGGCGCGGTGGGCGTCCAGCGCGGTGGCAGAGCCGGCGACGGCCTTGGCCAGCAGCGCGGCAGTGCGGGTTTCACCCAGCAGGTCGAGATCATTGTTGCTCGCCGCACCGTCAGTGCCGACAGCCACGTTCACACCCGCCTGCCACAATCGCTCGATCGGGCAAAAACCGCTGGCCAGTTTGAGGTTCGATTCGGGGCAGTGGATCACGCTGGTGTTGCTTTCTACCAGTAACGCCAGATCGTCATCGCTGATCTGGGTCATGTGTACGGCCTGGAAGCGCGGGCCAAGCAGGCCCAGGCGGCCGAGGCGGGCCAGTGGCCGCTCGCCGCGTTGTTCGACAGCTTGCTGCACTTCGAAGGCGGTTTCGTGGACGTGCATGTGGATCGATGCATCCAGTTCCTCGGCAATCACGCGGATCTTCTCGAGGTTCTCGTCGCTGACGGTATAGGGTGCATGGGGGCCGAAGGTGATCTTGATCCGTTCGTGGTGCTTCAGATCACCGAACAACTCGACGCCCTGACGAATGGCTTCATCAGCGTTGCTGGCGCCGGGTATCGGGAAGTCGAGGACAGGAATCGCGATCTGCGCGCGAATGCCGCTGTTGTGCACGCACTCGCTGGCAACTTTCGGGAAGAAATACATGTCCGAGAAACAGGTGATGCCGCCCTTGATCTGTTCGGCGATGGCCAGATCAGTACCGTCTCGGACAAAATCTTCATCGACCCATTTGGCTTCGGCTGGCCAGATGTGATTTTCCAGCCAGGTCATCAGCGGCAAGTCATCGGCCATACCGCGGAACAGTGTCATTGCGGCGTGGCCGTGAGCATTGATCAGACCGGGGCTGAGCAGCATGTCCGGCAATTCGCGGATTTGTGTGGCGTTACACTTCAATGCTTCGGCGCGCGGGCCGATAAACACGATGCGACCGTCGCGGATGCCCAGGCCGTGCTCCTTGAGCACAACGCCTGCAGGTTCGACGGGTACCAGCCAGGTCGGCAGCAATAGTAAGTCGAGCGCAATGGCAGGTTTCGGCATCGAGGGTCGGTTCCAGTGCTTTTGTAAAGGATGGCGAAGTATACCCGAGCGTCTTCGCGGGGGGATCGCTATAATCGGCGGCTTTTGTTCATGAGTGCGGGGTTAGGGATGCGCGATCGACTGTTGGCTGCGGAGAAAGTGAAGGCCATCGATTGGCGAGACGGCGCGCTCCACCTGCTGGATCAGCGTATTTTACCGTTCGAGGAAACCTGGATCGCCTGCACCAGCGCCGCCGGCGTGTCCGAGGCGATTCGCTCAATGGTGGTGCGTGGCGCGCCAGCCATCGGCATCAGTGCCGCCTATGGCATCGTGCTCGCGGCTCGTGCGCGGATTGTCGAGGGTGGCGATTGGCGTGCGGTGCTGGAAGAGGACTTCGCGCTGTTGGCCGGCTCTCGTCCGACCGCGGTCAACCTGTTCTGGGCGCTGGGCCGCATGCGTGATCGGCTTGAGCGCCTGAAAGACAATGCCGATCCGCTGGCGGCACTGGAAGCCGAGGCGATCTCAATTCATGAAAGTGACCGCGAAGCCAACCTGACCATGGCGCAACTGGGTGTCGACCTGATTCGTAAGCATCAGGGCAATGCTCAGGCGATTCTGACCCACTGCAACACTGGCGCGCTGGCGACGGGCGGATTCGGTACAGCGCTGGGTGTCATTCGTGCGGCGTTCCTTGAAGGTATGGTTGAGCGCGTTTACGCCGACGAAACCCGCCCGTGGCTGCAAGGCTCGCGCCTGACGGCCTGGGAGTTGGTCAATGAAGGTATCCCGGTGACCCTTAATGCCGACTCTGCCGCCGCACACATCATGAAAACCAAAGGTGTGACCTGGGTAATCGTCGGTGCTGACCGGATCACCGCCAACGGCGACGTGGCGAACAAGATCGGCACCTATCAACTGGCGGTCAATGCGATGCACCACGGCGTGCGTTTCATGGTCGTGGCGCCGAGTTCGACCATCGACATGAACCTGGCCAGTGGTGATGACATCCCGATTGAGGAACGTGACGGCGCCGAGTTGCTGGAGGTGGGCGGCAAGCGTGTCGGCGCAGATGTCGAGGCGTTCAATCCGGTGTTTGACGTGACGCCGGCGGATCTGATCGACGCGATCGTTACCGAGAAGGGCATCGTCGAGCGTCCGGATACCGCGAAAATGGCCCAGTTGATGTGTCGCAAGCGCCTGCATTAACGGGCTGTTGTGCCTCAAAGGTCCCCATCGCTGGCTTGTCAGCGATGGGGCCTTAAAAGTCAATAAACATACGTAAACAAGCCTCCGATTCTGCATTCGAAGAGGCTCTAAGCGTCTCTCGTCCCCCTTTCAGGCGATTACCGGCCAACTAACTATGCTCCATGCGCTTGTGGGGGATAGGTGCGTGGCGGCGATTGTGGTAGCATCCGGCGTTTTCCGAGGCAGTCCCACGGGGTTGTCTTCACTGCGCAAATCCAGGGTCCAACTTGTTGATTTGTCGTAAGTCGGCGCATGGCACTCAGCCTGCATCGACGAGCTTCGTGATCCCTATGGATATGACGAGGTTTCACCAGAAAAAGGAATCAGGCTTCTCATGGGCGAACTGGCCAAAGAAATCCTCCCGGTCAATATCGAAGACGAGCTGAAACAGTCCTACCTCGATTACGCGATGAGCGTGATCGTCGGCCGTGCACTGCCGGATGCGCGCGATGGCTTGAAGCCCGTGCACCGTCGCGTGCTGTTCGCGATGAGCGAGCTGGGCAACGACTTCAACAAGCCGTACAAGAAATCTGCCCGTGTTGTCGGTGACGTGATCGGTAAGTATCACCCGCACGGTGATACAGCGGTCTACGACACCATCGTCCGTATGGCGCAGCCATTCTCGCTGCGTTATCTGCTGGTCGACGGTCAGGGCAACTTCGGTTCGGTGGACGGCGACAACGCCGCGGCCATGCGATACACCGAAGTGCGCATGACCAAGCTGGCGCACGAGCTGCTGGCTGACCTGCACAAGGAAACCGTCGACTGGGTGCCGAACTACGACGGCACCGAAATGATCCCGGCGGTCATGCCGACCCGTATTCCCAACCTGCTGGTCAACGGTTCCAGCGGTATTGCCGTGGGCATGGCGACCAACATCCCGCCGCACAACCTCGGTGAAGTCATCGACGGTTGCCTGGCACTCATCGACAATCCCGAGCTGACTGTCGACGAGCTGATGCAATACATTCCCGGTCCGGACTTCCCGACCGCCGCGATCATCAACGGTCGCGCCGGTATCATCGAAGCCTACCGCACCGGTCGCGGGCGCATTTACATGCGTGCGCGTTCGATCGTTGAAGACATCGACAAGGTCGGTGGCCGTCAGCAGATCGTCATCACCGAACTCCCTTACCAGTTGAACAAGGCGCGTCTGATCGAGAAGATCGCCGAGCTGGTAAAAGAGAAGAAACTCGAAGGCATCACCGAACTGCGCGACGAGTCCGACAAGGACGGTATGCGCGTCGTGATCGAACTGCGTCGCGGCGAAGTGCCAGAGGTGATCCTCAACAACCTCTACGCCCAGACCCAACTGCAATCGGTGTTCGGCATCAACATCGTTGCGCTGATCGACGGCCGTCCGCGGATCCTCAACCTCAAGGATCTGCTGGAAGCCTTCGTTCGTCACCGTCGCGAAGTCGTCACCCGTCGCACCGTGTTCGAACTGCGTAAAGCCCGCGAGCGTGGTCACATCCTTGAAGGTCAGGCCGTTGCCCTGTCGAACATCGACCCGGTGATCGCCCTGATCAAGGCGTCGCCAACGCCGTCGGAAGCCAAGGAAGCGCTGATCAGCACGCCTTGGGAATCCTCGGCGGTGGTGGCGATGGTTGAGCGTGCCGGTGCCGATTCGTGCCGTCCGGAAAACCTTGATCCGCAATACGGTCTGCGCGAGGGCAAGTACTTCCTGTCGCCAGAACAGGCGCAAGCCATTCTGGAACTGCGTCTGCACCGCCTGACCGGCCTGGAACACGAAAAGCTGCTGGCCGAGTATCAAGAGATCCTCAACCAGATCGGCGAGCTGATCCGCATCCTCAACAGTGCCGTGCGCCTGATGGAAGTGATCCGCGAAGAGCTGGAAGTGATCCGTGCCGAATACGGCGATCAGCGTCGCACCGAGATTCTCGATGCACGCCTCGACCTGACTCTGGGCGACATGATCCCGGAAGAAGAGCGCGTTGTGACCATTTCCCACGGTGGCTACGCCAAGACCCAGCCGCTGGCTGCGTACCAGGCTCAGCGTCGTGGCGGTAAAGGCAAATCGGCGACTGGCGTCAAGGATGAGGACTACATTGCTCACCTGCTGGTTGCCAACAGTCACTCCACGCTCTTGCTGTTCTCCAGCAAAGGCAAGGTGTACTGGCTGAAGACTTACGAAATTCCTGAGGCATCGCGTGCCGCGCGGGGTCGTCCGCTGGTCAATCTGCTGCCGCTGGAAGCCGATGAAACCATCACCACGATGCTGCAGATCGACCTCGAAGCCCTGCAAAAACGCGCCGGTGCTGACGATGAAGATGATGCCGACGATGTGATCATCGAAGGCGAAGTGGTTGAAGCTGAAGAAGCTGCCGAACTGGAAGAAATCGACGGCGAAACGGCCGAACTGGTCGCTGAGCCGACTGGCGAATTCATCTTCATGGCCACGGCTTCCGGTACCGTCAAGAAGACGCCGCTGGCACGCTTCGCCCGTCCGCGCTCCAATGGCTTGATCGCCCTGAAGCTGAAGGAAGGTGACACGTTGATCGCGGCTGCCATCACCGATGGCGCGAAAGAAATCATGCTGTTCTCCGACGCTGGCAAGGTGATTCGTTTCGCTGAAGCCGCCGTGCGTGAAATGGGTCGTGGCGCTCGCGGTATCCGCGGCATGCGGATCCTCAAGGATCAGAAGCTGATCTCCATGCTGATTCCTGAGTCGGGCGCGCAGATTCTGACCGCTTCCGAGCGTGGTTTCGGCAAGCGCACCGCGCTGAGCAAATTCCCTCGCCGTGGTCGCGGTGGTCAGGGTGTGATTGCAATGGTCACCAAAGAGCGCAACGGCAAGCTCGTCGGTGCAATCCAGGTTCAGGAAGGCGAGGAAATCATGCTGATTTCCGATCAGGGCACGCTGGTGCGGACCCGCGTTGATGAAGTCTCCAGCCTGGGTCGCAACACCCAAGGGGTGACCCTGATCAAGCTGGCCACCGATGAAACGCTGGTCGGTCTGGAGCGGGTTCAGGAGCCGTCGGAAGTCGAGGGCGAAGAGCTTGAAGGTGAAGAAGGGCTGGTGTCCGGCGCGGAGGTCGTGATCGACGACGCTGTTGAAGATCAGCAACTCGACGCCGCAGCTGACGAAGAACCGCAGGAATAAGCGGACAAGCGAGGGGGCGGATGAGAATTCGCCCCCTTGTTATTTGTCCGGTATGAAAGTTTCAGAATGACCGAATTATTGTGTATCACCAAGTCAGAGCGAGATTGGATGTGAGCAAGCGAGCCTATAACTTCTGCGCCGGCCCTGCGGCGCTTCCTGAAGCTGTCCTGAAACGCGCTCAAGGTGAGCTCCTTGACTGGCACGGCAAGGGGCTGTCGGTCATGGAAATGAGCCATCGCAGCGATGAGTTCGTGTCCATTGCCAATCAGGCCGAGCAGGATCTGCGTGACCTGCTGAATATCCCTTCGAACTACAAAGTGCTGTTTCTGCAAGGTGGCGCGAGCCAGCAGTTTGCGCAGATTCCCCTGAACCTGCTGCCGGAAAATGGCTCGGCCGACTATATCGACACCGGTATCTGGTCGCAGAAAGCCATCGAAGAAGCCTCGCGCTACGGTCACGTCAACGTCGCCGCTACCGCCAAACCTTACGATTATTTCGCCATTCCGGGCCAGAACGAGTGGAACCTGTCCAAGGACGCCGCTTACGTTCACTACGCGCCGAACGAAACCATTGGCGGTCTGGAATTCCAGTGGATCCCGGAAACCGGCGACGTGCCGTTGGTGGCCGACATGTCTTCGGACATCCTTTCGCGTCCGGTCGATATTTCGCGTTTCGGCATGATCTACGCCGGTGCGCAGAAGAACATCGGTCCGAGCGGCATCGTGGTCAACATCATCCGCGAAGACTTGCTGGGCAAGGCGCGCTCGCTGTGCCCGACCATGCTCAACTACAAAGTCGCGGCCGATAACGGCTCGATGTACAACACCCCGCCGACTCTGGCCTGGTACTTGTCTGGTCTGGTATTCCAGTGGCTGAAAGAGCAGGGCGGCGTTGAAGCCATCGCCAGGCTGAACGATGTCAAGCAGCGCACGCTGTACGACTTCATCGACGCCAGCGGCCTCTACAGCAACCCGATCAACAAATCGGATCGCTCGTGGATGAACGTGCCATTCCGTCTCGCTGATGACCGTCTGGACAAGCCGTTCCTGGCTGGCGCTGATGAGCGCGGCTTGCTCAACCTCAAGGGTCACCGCTCTGTAGGCGGTATGCGCGCCTCCATCTACAACGCCGTCGACATCACCGCCGTCAATGCGCTGGTGGCCTACATGGCTGAATTCGAGAAGGAACACGGCTGATGTCCGAGCAAGAACTCAAGGCACTGCGCGTTCGCATTGACGCTCTGGACACCAAAGTCCTCGAGCTGATCAGTGAGCGTGCGCGTTGCGCCCAGGAAGTCGCGCGAGTAAAGATGGCCTCGCTGGCCGAAGGCGAAGTGCCGGTGTTCTATCGTCCTGAGCGCGAAGCTCAGGTGCTCAAGCGTGTGATGGAGCGCAATCAAGGGCCGTTGGGCAACGAAGAGATGGCGCGGTTGTTCCGCGAAATCATGTCCTCGTGCCTGGCATTGGAGCAGCCACTGAAAGTGGCCTACCTCGGCCCTGAAGGCACCTTCACCCAAGCGGCGGCCATGAAGCACTTCGGTCACGCGGTGATCAGCAAGCCGATGGCGGCGATTGACGAAGTGTTTCGCGAAGTGGCCGCCGGTGCGGTGAACTTTGGCGTGGTGCCGGTGGAAAACTCCACCGAAGGCGCGGTCAACCACACGCTGGACAGCTTCCTCGAGCACGACATGGTCATCTGTGGCGAAGTCGAGCTGCGCATTCACCATCATCTGCTGGTCGGTGAAAACACCAAGACCGACAGCATCAGCCGCATCTATTCCCACGCGCAGTCGCTGGCCCAGTGCCGCAAGTGGCTGGACGCGCACTACCCGAATGTCGAGCGCGTGGCGGTGTCCAGCAACGCCGAAGCGGCCAAACGGGTTAAAGGTGAATGGAACTCGGCGGCGATTGCCGGTGATATGGCGGCTGGGCTCTATGGTCTGACCCGTCTGGCCGAGAAAATCGAGGATCGTCCGGACAACTCCACGCGCTTCCTGATGATCGGTAACCAGGAAGTGCCGCCGACCGGTGACGACAAGACGTCGATCATAGTGTCCATGAGCAACAAGCCTGGCGCGCTGCACGAGCTGCTGGTGCCGTTCCATGACAACGGCATTGACCTGACGCGCATCGAAACCCGTCCATCGCGCAGCGGCAAATGGACCTATGTGTTCTTTATCGACTTCGTCGGCCACCACCGTGATCCGTTGGTCAAAGGTGTACTGGAAAAGATCAGTCAGGAAGCGGTAGCACTCAAGGTGCTGGGTTCCTACCCGAAAGCAGTTCTCTAAGGGCGGTAGCAAATGAGTGGCAACTTCCTCGCTCTGGCACAGCCGGGCGTGCAACAACTCTCGCCGTACGTTCCGGGCAAGCCTGTGGACGAACTGGCGCGCGAGCTGGGTCTGGATCCGGCGAAAATCGTCAAACTGGCCAGCAACGAAAACCCGCTGGGCGCCAGTCCGAAAGCCTTGGCGGCCATCCGCGAAGAGCTGGCTGAGCTGACGCGTTACCCGGACGGCAACGGTTTTGCGTTGAAGTCCCTGCTGGCCGAGCAGTGTCGTGTCGAGCTGAACCAGGTCACTCTGGGCAACGGCTCCAACGATATTCTCGAATTGGTCGCGCGCGCGTACCTGGCGCCGGGCCTTAACGCCGTGTTCAGCGAGCATGCTTTCGCGGTGTACCCGATTGCGACTCAGGCTGTTGGCGCTCAGGCCAAAGTAGTCCCGGCCAAGGATTGGGGGCATGACCTGCCGGCCATGCTCGCGGCCATTGATGCCAATACCCGCGTGGTGTTTATCGCCAACCCGAACAACCCGACCGGTACCTGGTTCGGCGCAGAGGCGCTGGACGAGTTCCTGCAGGACGTTCCGGAGCATGTGCTGGTGGTGCTCGATGAGGCTTATATCGAATACGCCGAAGGCAGTGATCTGCCGGACGGTCTGGATTTTCTCGCGGCTTACCCCAATCTGCTGGTTTCGCGTACTTTCTCCAAGGCCTATGGTCTGGCGGCGTTGCGTGTTGGCTACGGCCTGTCCACCCCGGTGGTGGCGGATGTGCTGAACCGTGTGCGCCAACCCTTCAACGTTAACAGCCTGGCCTTGGCTGCAGCCTGTGCAGCGCTGAAGGATGAGGAATATCTGGCGCAAAGCCGTCAGCTCAATGAGGCCGGCATGCAACAACTGCAAGCAGGTTTTCGTGAGTTGGGTTTGCGCTGGATCGAATCCAAAGGCAACTTCGTTTGCGTCGACCTCGGCCAAGTGGCGGCCCCGGTGTTTCAAGGCTTGCTGGCTGAGGGCGTGATCGTGCGTCCGGTGGCTAACTACGGTATGCCGAATCACCTGCGGGTGACCATCGGTCTGCCGGCGGAAAACAGCCGCTTGCTCGAAGCGCTGCGCAAGGTTCTGGCTCGTGGGTGATGTCACTGCGTTGCAATCTGCTGCACCTATGATCGGTCGCCTGGTGGTGGTCGGACTGGGGTTGATCGGTGGTTCATTTGCCAAAGGCTTGCGTGAAAGCGGTATCTGCCGCGAGGTGGTCGGGGTCGATCTCGACCCGCAATCGCGCAAGCTCGCGGTCGAGTTGGGTGTGGTTGATCGCTGCGAAGATGACTTGGTAGCGGCATGCCGTGGCGCTGACGTGATTCAATTGGCTGTGCCGATTCTGGCCATGGAGAAAGTGCTGGCTCGTCTGGCAGGCATGGATCTGGGGCAGGCGATCCTGACGGATGTCGGTAGCGCCAAGGGCAACGTGGTGCGTGCGGCGACCGAAGCATTCGGCGGCATGCCGGCGCGTTTCGTGCCGGGGCACCCGATTGCCGGCTCCGAGCAGAGCGGGGTGGAGGCTTCCAACGCTGGATTGTTCCGTCGTCACAAAGTAATTCTGACGCCGCTTGAGCAAACCGACCCGGCCGCGCTGGCTGTTGTTGATCGTCTATGGCGTGAATTGGGTGCCGACGTCGAGCACATGCAAGTCGAGCGCCACGACGAAGTATTGGCCGCAACCAGTCATTTGCCGCACTTGCTAGCCTTCGGTTTGGTCGATTCGTTGGCCAAGCGCAATGAAAACCTTGAGATCTTCCGTTACGCTGCGGGCGGTTTCCGCGATTTCACAAGAATCGCCGGAAGCGACCCGGTGATGTGGCACGACATCTTCCTCGCCAATCGCGAGGCTGTCCTGCGCACACTCGATACATTTCGCAGCGACCTCGACGCCTTGCGCGACGCGGTCGATGCAGGGGATGGGCACCAATTGTTGGGCGTTTTCACACGCGCCCGGGTTGCCCGCGAGCATTTCAGTAAAATCCTGGCCCGCAGGGCCTATGTGGACGCTATGAATTCCAACGATCTGATCTTCCTGGCTCAACCTGGTGGCCGCCTGTCCGGTCGGATTCGCGTACCGGGTGACAAATCGATTTCCCACCGTTCGATCATGCTCGGTTCGCTGGCCGAAGGCGTCACCGAAGTCGAAGGCTTCCTCGAGGGCGAAGACGCCCTGGCGACCTTGCAGGCATTCCGCGATATGGGTGTGGTCATTGAAGGCCCGCACCACGGTCGCGTGACCATTCACGGTGTCGGCCTGCACGGCCTGAAACCTGCGCCGGGCCCGATCTATCTGGGTAACTCCGGCACGTCGATGCGTCTGCTGTCCGGCCTGCTGGCCGCGCAGAACTTCGACAGCATCCTGACGGGCGATGCTTCGCTGTCCAAGCGTCCGATGAATCGCGTGGCCAATCCGCTGCGTGAAATGGGCGCTGTGATCGAAACTGCTGCCGAAGGTCGTCCACCAATGACCATTCGTGGCGGGCACAAGCTCAAAGGCCTGACCTACACCATGCCGATGGCCAGCGCTCAGGTGAAGTCCTGCCTGCTGCTGGCGGGTCTGTACGCTGAAGGCAAGACCACCGTCACCGAGCCTGCTCCGACCCGTGACCATACCGAGCGTATGTTGCGCGGTTTCGGTTACTCGGTGTCCGTGGATGGCGCTACGGCTTCGGTCGAGTCCGGCGGCAAACTCACCGCGACTCACATTGAAGTGCCGGGCGACATTTCGTCGTCGGCGTTCTTCCTGGTCGCGGCATCGATCGCTGAAGGTTCGGAGCTGGTGCTCGAACACGTCGGTATCAACCCGACCCGCACCGGCGTCATCGACATCCTGCGCCTGATGGGTGCGGACATCACCCTGGAAAACCAGCGTGAAGTCGGCGGAGAGCCAGTGGCTGACCTGCGCGTGCGAGCAGCTAAACTCAAAGGTATCGAGATTCCTGAAGAGCTGGTTCCGCTGGCCATCGACGAATTCCCGGTGCTGTTCGTGGCGGCGGCGTGTGCCGAAGGCCGTACCGTGCTGACCGGTGCCGAAGAGCTGCGCGTCAAGGAGTCGGATCGCATTCAAGTGATGGCGGACGGCTTGCTGGCACTGGGCGTCAAGTGCCAGCCAACACCGGACGGCATCATCATCGACGGTGGCCAGATTGGCGGCGGCGAAGTGCATGGTCACGGCGATCACCGTATCGCCATGGCTTTCAGTGTGGCCTCCCTGCGCGCCACTGCACCGATCCGCATCCATGATTGCGCCAACGTCGCGACGTCGTTCCCGAACTTCCTCGCGCTGTGCGGGCAGGTCGGTATTCGTGTGGCACAAGAGGCTCAGTCGTGAAAAACATTGCACCGGTCATCACCATCGATGGGCCAAGCGGCTCGGGCAAGGGCACGGTCGCCGGGATTCTGGCCAAGCGTCTGGGCTGGAACCTGCTGGATTCCGGTGCGCTGTATCGCCTGCTGGCATTCGCTGCGCACAACCATGGTGTCGACCTGACCAATGAGGAGCTGCTGAAGAAGCTCGCCGCTCATCTGGATGTGCAGTTCATCGCAGCGACCGACGGTCAGCTGCAGCGCATCATTCTGGAAGGCGATGAAGTCAGCGATGTCATCCGCACTGAAAGCGTCGGTTCCGGCGCCTCTCAGGTGGCGGCATTGCCGGCTGTGCGCGAGGCGCTGCTGCAGCGCCAGCGTGCTTTTCAGGAGGCGCCGGGGCTGGTGGCCGATGGTCGCGACATGGGCACGGTCGTTTTTCCAAGTGCGCCGCTGAAGATTTTCCTGACCGCCAGTGCCGAGGAGCGGGCGCGCCGCCGATATTTGCAGTTGAAGGGCAAAGTCGAGGGTGTTAGTCTGTCGAGTCTGCTAGATGAGATCCGTGCACGCGACGAGCGTGATACCCAGCGAGCGGTAGCCCCGCTAAAACCGGCGGCTGACGCAATACAGCTGGATTCCACGGAGTTGTCCATCGATCAGGTGCTTGAACGCATCATGAGCGAGATCGCCATTCGCGATATCGCCGGGTGACCAAGAAGGTTGCAGGGGACCAGTCATAGTCCTGCGGCGCTTCTTCTATATGAAACTAACCCACACCGTCTGGGGTGTGGAGATGGGCGTATCCTTCGCCCTCATTTACAGGAATTAAAATGAGCGAAAGCTTTGCGGAACTCTTTGAAGAAAGCCTAAAAACCCTGAACCTTCAGGCAGGCTCCATCATCACCGGTGTTATCGTTGATATCGATTACCAAGCTCGCTGGGTAACCGTTCACGCTGGCCTGAAGTCTGAAGCACTCATCCCGCTTGAGCAGTTCTACAACGACGCTGGCGATCTGACTATCAATGTCGGTGACGAAGTTCACGTTGCGCTGGACTCGGTTGAAGACGGTTTCGGTGAAACCAAGCTGTCCCGTGAAAAAGCCAAGCGCGCTGAATGCTGGATCGTTCTGGAAGCAGCCTTCGCAGCTGAGGAAGTGGTCAAGGGCGTTATCAACGGTAAGGTTAAAGGCGGCTTCACTGTCGACGTTAACGGCATCCGTGCGTTCCTGCCAGGTTCCCTGGTTGACGTCCGTCCAGTGCGCGACACCACGCACCTGGAAGGCAAAGAGCTGGAATTCAAGGTCATCAAGCTGGACCAGAAGCGCAACAACGTTGTCGTTTCCCGTCGCAGCGTCCTGGAAGCCGAGAACTCCGCCGAGCGTGAAGCTCTGCTGGAATCCCTGCAGGAAGGCCAGCAAGTCAAAGGTATCGTCAAAAACCTCACCGATTACGGCGCATTCGTCGATCTGGGTGGCGTGGACGGCCTGCTGCACATCACCGACATGGCCTGGAAGCGCATCAAGCATCCTTCCGAGATCGTCAACGTTGGTGACGAAATCGACGTTAAGGTTCTGAAATACGATCGCGAACGCAACCGTGTTTCCCTGGGCCTGAAGCAACTGGGCGAAGATCCATGGGTTGCTATCAAAGCCCGTTACCCAGAAAGCACTCGCGTTACCGCTCGTGTAACCAACCTGACCGACTACGGCTGCTTCGCTGAGCTGGAAGAAGGCGTTGAAGGTCTGGTACACGTTTCGGAAATGGACTGGACCAACAAAAACATCCACCCTTCGAAAGTCGTACAAGTCGGCGACGAAGTGGAAGTTATGGTTCTGGACATCGACGAAGAGCGTCGTCGTATCTCCCTGGGCATCAAGCAGTGCAAATCTAACCCATGGGAAGATTTCTCTGGCCAGTTCAACAAGGGCGATAAAATCTCCGGCACCATCAAGTCGATCACCGATTTCGGTATCTTCATTGGTCTGGACGGCGGCATCGACGGTCTGGTTCATCTGTCCGACATCTCCTGGAACGAAGTGGGCGAAGAAGCCGTACGTCGTTTCAAGAAGGGCGACGAACTGGACACCGTTATCCTGTCGGTTGACCCAGAGCGCGAGCGTATCTCCCTGGGTATCAAGCAACTGGAAAGCGATCCGTTCTCCGAGTACGTCTCGGTTAACGACAAAGGCGCAATCGTTACTGGCACCGTGAAAGAAGTTGACGCCAAAGGCGCCATCATCGTTCTGGCTGACGACATCGAAGCGACCCTGAAAGCCTCCGAAATCAGCCGTGACCGCGTTGAAGACGCGCGCAACGTGCTGAAAGAAGGCCAGGAAGTTGAAGCCAAGATCATCAGCGTTGACCGCAAGAGCCGCGTAATCCAGCTCTCGATCAAGTCGAAAGACGACGCTGAAGAGAAAGAAGCAATCCAGAGCCTGAAAGAGACTCCGGAAGCTGCTACCGGCGAAACCACCATGGCGGCACTGCTGCGCCAGGCAATGGCCAAACAGAACTAAGTTCTGCTTGATCATTAAAAAGGGCGACTTCGGTCGCCCTTTTTTGTGCCTGCGATTTGATGAGTCCTGGTTCGCTTCTGCGCGAATCCGTGCTGCCTGTGAAACCATTCCAGTCGCCAGATTGTCTGTTTCTTTAATGGGATCAATCGCCTATTCGCGACTAAGCTTGGTCTTAAGCGTGCAGTAGTCGGGCGTTGCCTGGCATAAGGAAGTGGATGAACAAGTTTATTGTCCTCATAGCGGTACTGGTTTTTGCGGGCTGTACTACAAATGCCAAGACCCATGCGGTGCGTGGTGTCAGCGGCATTGAAGTTGATTGCTCCGGGCTGGGCTCTGGCTGGGAGAGGTGTCAAAAGCGAGCGGCGAAGGAGTGTAAGGGGGCGGGTTACAAGGTGATCACTCGATCTGATGATGCCAAAGACGAAGATGAGTTTCCGTTTGGTTTCAATCCTGCTGGGTACGTGACCCGGACCATGCTGGTGATATGCCGTTGAGCGTGGGGTGATCCTGGCGAGTGAGTTTATGCCCTGAAAGCGGGCGTTTCAGCGCTGAAGAAGATATGTCAATCCCTGGGCTGTTCAAAATCTTCCGGGCATGCTAAAACCTTTCAAGCGCTGATCTAGCTGCTTGAAAAAGAAGGGAAAAATATGACGAAGTCGGAGTTGATCGAACGAATTGTCACCCATCAAGGGCTGCTCTCATCCAAGGATGTGGAGTTGGCCATCAAGACCATGCTTGAACAAATGTCCCAATGTCTGGCCACTGGTGATCGCATCGAGATCCGTGGGTTCGGCAGCTTCTCCCTGCACTACCGTGCGCCGCGCGTTGGTCGCAATCCAAAGACCGGCCAGTCTGTAAGTCTGGATGGAAAATTCGTTCCGCATTTCAAGCCGGGTAAAGAATTGCGTGATCGAGTGAACGAGGAAGAGGAGGAGGGGGTTTGACAGTCGCTATCTCTCAAGGAGTTACTCATGCGTAACCTCAAGCGCATACTTCTTGGCGTTTTTATTCTTTTGCTGGTGTTGGTGATTCTGGCGTTTGTTCTGGAAAATCAGCAATCGGTGTCGTTATTGTTTCTAGGCTTTTCCGGGCCTCAATTGCCGGTCTCGCTGGTAGTGGTTTTGGCATTGCTCATCGGTATGTTGATTGGCCCGATACTAGGCTGGTTTCTGGGACGTTCGTCCAAGGCGGCACGCAAGCGAATTGTCTGAAAACGACAGGTGCATGGCATCTGTCGAAATTGCGCCTCAGCCTGTCTATATCCATTAGTAAAACGTTCATTAAGCTGTAAAATGCAGCCCTTGTTCGATAGTGGCACATTCCCACATCGATTCAGACTGACTCTGACAGAAGCCACAGGTTTTGATGGCTTCTGCATTCATGGATTAGGCGGTGATCGTTGGTGTCACTGTCCGCAGCTCAAGGGTATGGTTTCGCGTGAAAATTCTAGTTACCGGCGGCGCCGGGTTCATTGGCTCGGCAGTGATTCGCCATATTATCTCCAATACCGCCGATTCTGTCGTTAACGTCGACAAACTGACTTACGCCGGTAACCTCGAGTCCTTGGCTGAAGTCAGTCAGGATTCGCGTTATGCGTTTGAGCGAGTTGATATCTGTGATCGTGATCAGGTCGACCGTGTTCTGCGTGAGCACCAACCAGATGCAATCATGCATCTGGCCGCAGAGTCCCATGTTGATCGTTCGATCTCTGGTCCGTCCGAGTTCATTCAGACCAATATCATAGGCACTTACACTCTGCTCGAAGCGGCGCGTCATTACTGGGCGGCGCTTGATGACAGCCGTAAGGCCAAATTCCGGTTTCACCACATTTCGACTGACGAAGTGTATGGCGATCTGGAAGGTCCGGAAGACCTGTTTACCGAAACCACACCGTATCAGCCAAGCTCGCCTTACTCGGCCAGTAAAGCCAGTTCCGATCATCTGGTTCGTGCCTGGGCTCGTACCTACGGTCTGCCGACGCTGGTCACCAACTGCTCGAACAACTACGGCCCTTGCCACTTCCCCGAGAAGTTGATCCCGCTGATCATCCTCAATGCTCTGGAAGGCAAGCCGCTGCCGGTCTATGGCAAAGGCAATCAGGTTCGCGACTGGCTGTTTGTCGAAGACCACGCCCGCGCACTGTATAAAGTCGTGACCGAGGGTGTTATCGGCGAGACCTACAACATCGGTGGGCACAACGAGAAACAAAACATCGAAGTGGTGAATACCCTCTGCGCACTTCTGGATGAGCTGCGTCCTGACTCCGCCCATCGTCCGCATGCAAGCCTGATCACCTATGTACAGGATCGCCCGGGCCATGATCAGCGCTACGCGATCGATGCCAGCAAGATCCAGCGCGAGTTGGGCTGGACCCCAGAGGAAACCTTCGAGACGGGTATTCGCAAGACTGTCGAGTGGTACCTCAGCAACTCTGAATGGGTTGCTCATGTGAAGAGCGGCAGTTACCAGCAGTGGATCGACCAAAACTACACCGGTCGTTCGGATAAGGCATGAAGATTCTCCTGCTGGGAAAAAACGGCCAGGTCGGCTGGGAGCTGCAGCGCTCCCTTGCACCGCTAGGGGAATTGGTTGCCCTCGATCGGCACCTAGTCGATGGTTTGAGTGGTGATCTGTCTGACCTCGATGCACTGCGCGCCACGATCCGCAAAGTAAGGCCCGACGTTATCGTCAACGCTGCGGCCTACACGGCGGTCGATAAAGCCGAGTCCGAAACCGAACTGGCTGACCGTGTAAACAGTGAGGCCAGTCGAGTCATGGCGCAGGAGGCCGCATCCCTGGATGCCTGGCTGATTCACTATTCGACCGATTACGTATTCAGCGGCGAAGGCTCGACGCCTTGGCAAGAGTCGGATGCTGTCGCTCCGGTGAACCATTACGGCGCCAGCAAGCTGGCAGGTGAGCAGGCAATTGCAGCCTCGGGCTGTAAGCATCTGATCTTTCGTACCAGTTGGGTCTATGGCGCTCGTGGCAACAACTTTGCCAAAACCATGTTACGCCTGGCCAAGGATCGTGAATCACTGGGCGTCATTGCCGATCAGGTAGGTGCCCCGACGGGTGCGGATCTCATTGCTGATGTTACTGCTCTGGCGATCCAGCAGGTCGTGCATCGCCCGGCACTTTCGGGCATCTACCATCTGGCGGCTGCCGGCGAAGTGTCATGGCACGGATACGCGAGCCTGGTGATCAGTTTTGCCAAAGCCCATGGTGAACAGCTTGCTGTCACGGCAGTCAATCCGATTGATACCACTGCCTATCCAACTCCGGCGCGCCGCCCGTTGAATTCACGTTTGAAAACACAGAAGCTGCGCGACAATTTTTCTCTACACTTGCCGGATTGGCAAAGTGGTGTAACCCGAATGCTTAGGGAAGTTCTGAATAAATGACCACGACAAATCGTAAAGGCATCATTCTCGCCGGTGGCTCGGGCACGCGCCTGCACCCGTTGACCCTTGGCGTCTCGAAGCAGATGTTGCCGATCTACGACAAGCCGATGATCTTTTATCCGCTGTCGGTTTTGATGCTGGCTGGGATGCGCGAAATTCTGATTATTTCCACCCCGGAAGATTTGCCTTGTTTCCGCAAGTTGCTGGGCGACGGCAGCGTTTATGGCATCAAGCTCAGTTACGCCGAGCAGCCGAGCCCAGATGGTCTGGCGCAAGCCTTTATCATCGGCGAAGAGTTCATTGGTAAGGATCCGTGCTGTCTGATCTTGGGTGACAACATCTTCTACGGTCAGCACTTCTCCGACAATCTGCGCGCAGCGACTGTACAGGAGCAAGGTGCCACGGTATTTGGCTACCACGTTTCCGATCCCGAACGTTTCGGCGTGGTTGAGTTCGATGCCACGGGCCGGGCGCTAAGCATTGAAGAGAAGCCGCTGAAGCCGAAGTCCAACTATGCGGTGACCGGGTTGTATTTCTATGACAACCAAGTGGTCGATATTGCCAAGAGCATCAAGCCTTCACCACGCGGCGAACTGGAAATCACTGATGTCAATCAGGCTTACCTGGCGCAGAAGTCGTTGAATGTTGAAATGCTTGGGCGTGGATTCGCCTGGCTCGATACCGGCACCCACGATTCCCTGCTGGAAGCCAGTCACTTCGTGCACACCATTGAGCAGCGTCAAGGCTTGAAAGTCGCATGCCTGGAAGAAATCGCCTTCAATAACGGCTGGATTGACGCCAAGCAGTTGGCAAAACAGGCCGAAAGCCTTAAGAAAACCGGCTATGGACAGTATTTGCAGAAACTCCTTGATTCCAGCACTCGCTGAAACCCGTTGTCTCGCTCACTTTGTCAGAACCGTGCAAGCAGGAATGGAATGCCAGTAACAACTCCTCAGGTTGCGGTTTTGCTGGCTGCCTACAACGGAATGCAGTGGATCGAAGAGCAATTGGCTTCGATCCTCGGACAATCGATGGTGCAGGTCACCGTTCATATCAGTGTTGATGCCTCCACCGATGGTACGGAAGCTTGGTGCACGGATTTTGCAGCCAGGCATTCGAATGTCTTCCTTTTGCCCTCGGGTACTCGCTTCGGCGGAGCATCGCGCAACTTTTTTCGCCTGATCCGCGATGTCGATTTGCAGGCCTATGATTACGTCTCCTTTGCCGATCAGGACGATGTCTGGCATCAGGACAAACTGCAGCGCGCGATCACTTCTATTCGCGAGCGGGGAGTCGATGCGTGTTCCAGTAACGTGACTGCGTTCTGGGAGTGCGGCAGGACTCAACTGCTGAACAAGGCGCAACCGCAGACAAGCTGGGATTTCCTGTTTGAGGCTGCTGGCCCCGGCTGTACCTACGTGCTGAGTAGGGCTTTGGTGCAAGCGATGAAACAGTCGATGTTGGCTCAATGGGGAAACCTGCAAAATGTCAGCCTGCACGATTGGTACTGTTATGCCTTCGCTCGCAGCCATGGTTTTCGTTGGTATATCGATCCGCGCCCTTCGATGGATTATCGGCAGCACGAAAGTAATCAGGTCGGGGCGAACACAGGCCTCAGCCCGATGATTGCCCGCTATAAAACCATTCACGATGGCTGGTGGTTTAACCAGGTGGCGTTAATCGCGCGTCTGACGGGGCAGGCTGGTGATCCCTTCGTCGGGTCCTGGCTTGCGTTGCGTCGCTGGCAATTGATCAAACTTTCGTTTTCCGCTTGGCGCTGTCGGCGCCGAGTCAGAGATCGTGTCTTGTTTTTCCTGATCTGCTGGGCGACTGCCTTTGTCGGGAAGTCTGCCCAATGAATGTGCCAAAAGTATGGATCACCGGGGCGAGCGGTTTTGTCGGTGAGGCGCTGGTCTTGCGTTTGCTGCTTGGGCGAAAGTTTGCACCTGTAGCTGCTGTACGGAGCGCCACTCGACTTCTGGGATTGTGTCCTGTTGCCCGTTTTGAATTGGGAACAAACTCGGCCTTGCAGTTGGCTGGCGTGCAGATTGTCGTGCACGCGGCGGCCCGGGTGCATGTCATGCGCGAGACGGCGCAGGACGCTCTGGCCGAATTTCGTCGTGTGAATGTCGACGGCACATTGCAGTTGGCTCGCTCGGCTGCACAGGTCGGGGTCAAGCGCTTCGTTTTCATCAGCTCAATTAAGGTCAATGGCGAAAGCACGCCTTTCGGGCGTCCTTTTACGGCGCATGACGTACCGGCACCACAAGATCCTTACGGGATCTCCAAGCACGAAGCGGAGCAGGCGCTGCGCTTGCTTGGCAGTGAAACAGGCATGGAAATCGTGATTATTCGCCCGCCGCTGGTTTATGGGCCGGGCGTAAAGGCCAACTTTCTTAGCCTGCTCAAATGGCTGGAAAAAGGTGTGGTGTTGCCGTTGGGCGCCATTCGCAACCAGCGCAGCATGGTCGCAATCGGCAACCTCGTCGATTTGATCGAAACCTGTCTGGAACATCCGGCAGCGGCAGGGCAAACCTTTCTGGTCAGCGACGGCGATGATCTGTCGACACCTCGCTTGCTGCGTCGTTTGGCCTCGGCGCTGGGGAAAAAAGCGCGGTTGCTGCCCGTTCCTTCGAAACTGCTGCTGATCTGTGCGGCTGTTGCCGGTAAGCGCGCGGTGGCTCAGCGAGTCTGTGAGTCGTTGCAGGTCGATATCAGCAAAAACCGCGAAGTGCTGGGTTGGGTTCCTCCGATTGATGTAGACACCGCCATGCGTCGTACCGCAGGCCATTTTCTGGATACGCAAAAATCATGATTGCTGGTGGGTTGCTTCTTACCGTTTTTCTGTTGTCCTGGGCTTTGACTTGGGGGGGGCGTCACTACGCGCTCTCCAAAAGCTTGATGGATATTCCCAATGAGCGCAGTTCGCACTCGGTGCCAACGCCTCGCGGTGGCGGTGTGGCGATCGTTATCGGTTTTTTGTTGGCCCTGCCTGTTTTGGGTTGGCTTGGGCTGATGGATCGCTCTGCACTGTTCGCGCTGTCTGGCAGCGGAATGTTGGTGGCGCTGATCGGATTTGCCGATGATCACGGGCACATCGCCGCGAGATGGCGTCTGCTGGGGCATTTCGCTGCGGCCATTTGGGCGTTGTTCTGGTTGGATGGGCTGGCCCCGATTGCCCTGTTCAATGGCACCCTTGATCTTGGCTGGCTGGGTCATGCGCTTGCGGCGGTGTATCTGGTATGGATGCTCAATCTTTATAATTTTATGGACGGCATTGACGGGTTGGCGAGCGCTGAAGCTCTCTGTGCCTGCCTGGGCATCACGCTGATTTACTTGTTGGTGCGTCAGATTGAGCCTGTCTGGGGCGTGTTGGCGCTGAGTGCTGCGGTTGGCGGTTTCCTTTGCTGGAACTATCCCCCGGCACGAATCTTCATGGGTGACGCCGGCAGCGGTTTTCTGGGTATTGCGTTGGGCATTCTGTCGCTGGACGCGGCGACCCATTCACCAAAGCTGTTGTGGAGTTGGGTCATTCTCCTTGGCGCGTTTGTGGTTGATGCAACGTGGACACTGTGCCGGCGACTGCTCAACGGTGAAAAGGTCTATCAGGCCCATCGCAGTCACGCTTATCAGTACGCATCGCGACAATTCAAAAGCCACAAGGCTGTCACGCTCGCGGTGGTCGGTTTGAATCTTTTCTGGTTATTGCCTTGGGCCGCCGTGGTTGCCTTGGGCGTTGTACCGGGAGTCGTCGGACTGATCGTCGCTTATGTTCCGTTGCTCTGGCTGGCCGCGAGGTTCAAGGCCGGTACCCGGGAAGCGCCGCCAATCCCTTGAGGCTTGGCCAAGCGTGGGAGGCGGTATCGGATAATGCTATGATTCGCGACCCCGCGCGCGCGTTACGCGTCGGGAGCGAAGTTGTCGGGCATCGTGAATGTCGATGTCTGAATCCGCATCCGGTGTCTTTCGTAGCAACCCGGTCAATTTTATTGTGATCAGTTCAATCAGCGTTGGAGCGCTATTACATGCAGCATAGGGATAACAATTTAAACCTGCTTCGGCTGATTGCTGCGCTGATGGTTCTTTACGCTCACTCGTTTGCTTTTTATGGCAATCCACCAGCCGGCTTCCTGGGATTGACCTCCTATGGAGGGCTAGGTATCGATATCTTCTTCATCATCAGCGGTTATCTGATCGTCAAGAGCTGGGATTTCACTCCCTCAGCTGCCAACTTTCTGATCAAGCGGTCCTTGAGGATTTTTCCAGCGCTGATCGTGGTTGTTCTGATCTGTATGTTTATTCTTGGGCCGATGTTTACGACTTTGACGGTAAGCGATTACTTTGCGCATCCGCAATTCTGGCCTTATCTGAAAAATATCATCTTGAGCCCGGTGTTCTATCTGCCCGGTGTGCTTGAGCATGCCAGGGTGGCCAACGCTGTCAACGGTTCGTTGTGGAGCCTGCCCGTCGAATTCTTTATGTACCTTGTGGTCATTGGGCTGGGGCTGCTCTTTCGGAGTGGGCGCTGGGTCTATGCCGCCGCGGCGGCATTTTTCGCTCTGACGGTGATTTTCTGGTGTTGGCGCGATGCTCCTGTGACGGTTGTTTATGGCACTGATGTGCGACAAATTTTCCTTACAGGCATCTACTTCATGATTGGCGCCTGCTTCGCGAAATGGCGGCTCGAACGCTGGTTCAGTCTGTCGGGTGTTTGCGTATTGATTGTCGCAACTATCCTGGTGGTTCCATACGCACCGATTTCCAAAGTAGTGTTGTGGTTCACCTTGCCTTATGTCGTTCTTGCCTACGGTCTGTCCAGTAGTCGCTTGGGGCGTTGGATCAATCGTGTCGGTGACTGTTCCTACGGTGTTTACATCTATGCCTTTCCGGTGCAGCAGTTTGTTCTGCTCAAGTTTCCGGAAATCTCGTACCCGGTATACCTGTTCGTCACGATTGCTATCACGCTGGTGCTCGGATATGCGTCCTGGCATCTGGTCGAAAAACGTGTGCTGAAGTACAAACCCAAGGATAAGTCCAAGGCTCAGGCTAGCATCGAAGAAGCCAAACCAGTGTTTGTGTCTGAAGCTAGTGAACGTCTCAAGTCGATGAGCCCGGATCGTTAAATGGAATTCATGATGTCGTGCGGTGGTTTTAAAGCGGTGGTGAATGTGGTTGTGATTTTTGGAGATATGCGATGAGTTGGCTCAGGGGAATGCTGGCGGATCGCAGGATTCTGTTGAGTCTGGTTTCAAATGATCTTCGAGCCCGTTATTTGACCAACTATCTTGGTTTTCTGTGGGTCTTTATCCAGCCTTGCGCAACCACATTGATTTTATGGTTCGTATTTCAGTTCGGCTTCAAAGCGGCGCCTCACGGGGACTTTCCCTTCGTTCTGTGGCTGGTTTGTGGGCTGGTGCCGTGGTTCTTCACGGTTGAGGCACTTAACTCAGGCTGCACGGCGGTCAAGGAAAACAGCTTTTTGGTGAAGAAGATCGTCTTCAAGGTTTCCTTGTTGCCACTGGTCAAGCTCACCTCGGCTGTACTCGTTCACGTGTTCTTTGTGTTCATTCTCCTGCTGTTGTTCGTCATCTATGGCTACGAACCGAACCTTTACTGGTTGCAGGTTGGTTATTACATCGCATGCCTGTTCATGTTGTTGCTCGCGATTGCCTGGATTACCAGTTCGGTGGTGATCTTCTTTCCCGATCTGAGTCAATTGGTGAGCATGGCCACACAGTTCGGTTTCTGGCTGACCCCGGTGTTCTGGGACATTGATGCAATCCACGGCCGTGCGGCTTCCTACCTGCGTCTGAACCCGTTTACCTACATTGTCGAGGGATTCAGGGATTCGCTGATTCGCGGAATCTGGTTCTGGGAACGCCCCACGCAAACCCTGATCTTTTGGGGAGTATTGATAGTCCTCGCGCTGGTGGGCTGGCGCACATTCAAAAAACTGAGACCCCACTTTGCGGATGTTTTGTAATGAATGCAGTGAATGAGAGCGCAATCAGCGTCCGTAATGTCAGCAAGGTGTATCGGCTTTACAACAAGCCGGTTGACAGGCTGGTCGAAGCTCTTTCGCTATTCGGCAAGCACCGGCACCATGATTTTCACGCGCTGACGGATGTTTCCTTCTCTGTTGAGAAAGGCCAGACAGTGGGGATTCTGGGCAAGAACGGTGCCGGCAAAAGCACCCTGCTGAAAATCCTCACCGGGGTACTGACGCCATCCAGTGGCGAGGTCACCGTCGTGGGTCGGGTCGCCTCATTGTTGGAGTTGGGTGCCGGCTTCAACCCGGATTACACCGGTGTGGAAAATATCTATTTCCAGGGTTCCCTGATGGGGTACTCCCATGCCGAAATGCAAACCCGTATTGCGGCCATCCTCGAGTTCGCAGACATCGGCGATTTTGTCAATCAGCCGGTTCGGATGTACAGCAGCGGGATGTTTGCGCGTCTGGCGTTTTCCGTGGCAATCAACGTCGAGCCTGACGTTCTGATCGTGGACGAAGCGTTGAGCGTGGGCGATGCCGGGTTTCAGCTCAAGTGCATGCTCAAGATGAAACACATGCAGGAGCGCGGCACCACGATCCTGTTCGTCTCTCACGATACCCAATCGGTTATTCGCTTTTGCCAAGCGGTCATCGTGATGCAGAACGGCCAGATCATCGACTACAGCACCGATGTTCTGACCGCGACCAAAAATTACGAAAAAAAGGTCCGTAACAGCAGTGCCGCGGCGGCGCCAGCAGTAGAGGAACTGCACGTCGACATGTCTTATGAGACGGAACTCGGTGACATCTCGGAAGTTCGATTCGGTTCCGGCGCAGCGAAGATCAATGCCGTGGATTTTTACAGTGCCGACGGCACGCAGACCAATCACTTCGAACCGACCGAAGACGTCAATATGCATTGCTACGTCCAGTCCGCCTCGGCGCTCAAGGAAGTGGTCATGGGGTACTCGTTACGCGACGCCAAAGGTGTCGACGTGGCAGGGGATAACACGTTACTGGCCGGGTGCAAGTTCGATCTTGATGCTGGCGCCTACAAAATCAGCTTTTCCTTCCCGCTCAATGTCGCTCCAGGCGAATATTTCCTGTTTATCGGAATGGCCAGTCTGGACGGCGAGCGCGTTGAACTGGATCAACGTTGGCCAATGCGAAAAATCAGCGTATCGGGCGGGCGTCAGATCGTGGGAGTCGCTTATTGCCCGTCTACAGTCAACGTTGTAAAGGTTGCTTGAATCATGCTTAAGATCGGTAATGCGGTTGTTGCAGACACAGTCAGATTTCACGTTGACGACACGGCTGAATGCGTCATCGAGGACGGTGTCCAGTTGCGCGACAACGTCGTCATCGAGTGCGGTGCCGGCGGCTACCTGAGCATCGCCTCGGGTACGGTCGTCAATTACGGAACGTGGATCAACGGTAGTGGCAAGGTCACCATCGGCAAAGATGTGTTGATCGCTCCCAATGTCTCCATCACCTCATCGACTCATCGTTATGACTTGCATGTGCCCATCAAGGATCAGGGATTACGCTTGGCAAACGTGAGCATTGGTGACGACGTCTGGATCGGCGCCAACGCATCGGTGTTGGCCGGCTCTGACGTCGGTCGGGGCTCAATCATTGCCGCGAACTCGGTGGTGAAATTCAGCGTGCCGGCGCAAAGCATTGCGGCGGGGGATCCGGCTGTCAAAGTGGCTTCACGCAAATACAAACACGTGGTTTTTTACACCTTGCCGTTGGTTTTGCGCGAGCGTCCTACGCTGTTCAGCAGCATTGTTGATGTGTATCTGCCGTTGGCCAACAAGTTCGCTGACGAAGGCTGGGAGTGTTTTTTTGTCGGCTCCGACGAACTGAAAAGCGAGTATCCCGACTTCAGGCATACTTGGATCAGCCCGGCTACTTACGAATGTGAATATCCGCAACCTGGCAATCCAGGCTGGTTGAACGACTGGAAGCGCTTGCTCAACGGAGAGCCCCTGGCGTTTCATGACCGGTTTGTTGCGTCCCTGATCGATAATGTTGACCCTGATCTGGTGTTCTGCTGGAACCATGATGGCAGTCTCGAGACGGCCTGTGCGTCGAAGGATATTCCGCTGATCTTCAATGAGTTGGGCATGTTGCGCGCGCCTAATCCCATGGCTTATTACTCGGACGTCCGTGGCGTGAATGTGCGCAGCGGCTTCAGCGCCGAGTTTGCCGAGTATCAGCAACAGTCAGCCGGTCTGCCGACAGAGGTCGCGAAGGCAAGACTTGCGCAAATGGAAGAGAGTTACCACTTCAAAGGTGTCAACCGAACCCCGACTGTGCTGATCCTGCTCCAGGTACAGGATGACTCCAACATCATCATGGGATCGCCTTTCGCCAGCATGTCCGAGTATGTCAAGCATGTGCTCGCTGCCGTCGAAGGCGGGTCCTTCACAGTCATCGTCAAACCTCATCCTCTGGATGAAGTGCCGGATCTTCCCGAGCACGTTCAGGTGGCAGGCAAGGAAGACAGCATTGCCGATCTGATCGCTGGCGCCGATGTGGTGTTCACCCTCAATTCCTCGGCCGGTTTCGAAGCGGCGCTGGCAGGTAAGACCGTCTATGCACTGGGCAAGGCGCCTTTCTGGGGTACAGGGCTGACCATTGATGTCGAGCAACCGCACGATCTTGACGCGTTGTGGCAAGCGCATGGTGCGGTAACGCCATGCTCGGCGGAGTTGCGCGCGCAGGTTCTGGATTTTGCACAGTCGCGCTACTTCTTGAGCGAGGCGCAGTTCAGCGAGCCTTCGGCGCACCTTGCCCGATTGGCACGCACGACGCCCGTTGATCCCCTGAGAAACGGCTTTGATCCGGATCTGGAAAGTTACCGCCAGCAGTCCTATATCGCTTGGCTGGAAGGAAAAGTTCAGGAGGCCCAGGATGAGTTGACATCAATCAATGACATCTTTTTGGCCTCGAGAAACGAGTTGTCAACTGTTAGGGAAGAGCTGCTTTTGACCAAGGATCAACTTTCGGATGTGAACGACAAATTCACAGCAGTGTTGGACGACAGGTATCTGCAAGATAATGATGAGTTGGTGCAGATTCAAAACCGCCTGCTAGTGGAGCAGGAGCAACTGAATCTCGAGATAGCCGCACTCAAGCAAGATCTGCAAAACGTCTATGCCTCGAAATCCTGGCGCATGACCCGACCTGTGCGCTGGGGAATGCGGGTGCTGTTTCGTGGCTACTGGAAGCTTCGTAGCCTCTTCACGAACCCGCGTGCCGTGCTGCGGCCGATTTATCAGAAGCTGCCATTTCTGATCGGTATGCGCATGCGCCTGCGGCATTTGGTGACTGCGGCGCGAGCCCAAGTGATGCGCGCCATCAATTCCCGGAACAACCTCAAGGCTCTACAGAGCATCGCCGATCGGCGTTTTGGTTACGCGCCGAGTGCACCGGTGTTCGACGTGCAGCCAGTCGTCGATGTTTCGATTGTGACCTACAACAGCAGTAAGTGGGCCGATGGGTTCTTTGCTTCTTTGAAAGCGCAAGATTATCCGCTGCACAAACTTAACCTGTGCTTTGTCGACAATGGCTCCAGGGATAGCACTGTTGAGGATCTGCAGCGCTGGAAAACTCAGATGGACGCCGAACTGGCAGGTTTTGAGATCATCCAGGGCGAGAACGTCGGTTTTGGTCTGGGCCATGACAGGGCGATAAAGACCGGGCATTCGGAATTCGTGTTGATCAGCAACATCGACATTGTCTTCGCACGTGACTCGATCTCCCGAGTGGTGGCAGCGGCTCATGCGGATACTTCGGGTGCTTTTGCCTCATGGGAATTGCGCCAGGCGCCGTATGAACATCCGAAATATTATGATCCGGTAACCCAGGAAACCAACTGGTCTTCCCATGCATGCATTCTGGTTCGACGTTCCGCTTACGCCAAAGTAGGTGGTTATGAACATGAAATCTTCATGTACGGCGAAGACGTCGAGTTGTCCTACCGGTTCCGTTCCTATGGTTATCAGTTGAAATACTGCCCGTCTGCGGTGGTGTATCACTACACCTATGAACACGAAAACCATGTCAAGCCGATCCAGTTTACCGGCAGCACGCTGGCGAATGCCTACCTCCGCCTGCGTTACGGGAGCTTTAGCGACAAATTAGGTGCACTCATACTGCAAACGGCCCTGTTGTTCCGGCCCGAAGTGTATGCGGGTGCTCGCCGAGACCTGATCGGCAACATGGGCAAGATACTGCGCAAGGCACCTCACTTTCTGTCGGGCAAGGGCTCCAGCATAGAGGCGGCTTATCCTTTCCGTGGTTTTGATTACGAGATGATCCGTGACGGTGCGTTCTGGAGCGTAGGCGAGCCGCTGGCTGAAGCGCCATTGGTGACGATTGTCACCCGTACCTACCGCAACCGGAACGAATTCCTGCGCCAGGCGATCATGTCTGTCCTGAATCAGACTTATCCGAATGTGGAACTGGTGGTCGTGGAGGATGGCGGCGAAACCATGAAAGATCTGGTAGCTGAGTTCCAGTCCCCGGAAGGTCGCCAGATCCGCTTTTACGGAATGGACAAGGTGGGGCGCTCGGTGACGGGCAACTATGGTCTTGAAATGGCCAAGGGCACCTATTGCATGTTCTTGGACGACGATGATCTGTTGTTCTCCGATCACGTCGAAGTGCTGGTCGCGGCATTGGCGAAAAACCGTGAATCGGTAGCGGCTTATTCGCTGGCCATGGAAGTCGGGACAAACACTAAAGAGGATGGCCGTTACACAGAGGTCACCCATGAAACGCCGTCGTACTACAAGCACGAGTATGACTACGATATTCTGCTGGATCACAATTTCATCCCGATCCAGTCACTGCTCTTTCAACGTGCTCTGTACTTGCAACGGGGCGGTTTTGAGACGGATATGAGCAATCTGGAAGACTGGAACCTGTGGCTCAGATACGGTTATGGCAATACGTTTACGTATGTGGCCAAGACCACGTCTCTGTTCCGTACTCCGGCTGATCCAAATGTCCGTCTGGGGCGGCACAAGTTGTTGCACGAGGCTTACAACATGGCCAAGGACAGGGCGGCAAAATCCTGCGAAAGTTACAGCCCGTTGAACTGAAAGCTGATCGCAAATTGATCATCGACGGAAAGAGAGCCATTTCAATATGGCTCTTTTTTTCGGGGGGCTTCATGGACGAACGGGTTTTAAGCGGTAGCCTCGATTAGCGGTTTTTTTGGGATTTACCGGGGTTAGAAGCCGGGCCGGTTCGTCGGAACATCGTATTCATTGTCGTAACCACGCCCAAGCTATACCGGTTAGGTTTAAAGTGTGGGGGACGAAGGTAAAATTCGTCCGGATCTTGTTGCCCGCTGAAGGGAGTTCTCGTAGGTGCTAGATATCAATATGGGCAGGATGAGGCTGTTTTTGCTGGGGCTGCCGCGCCGGCAAAAAAGAATGCTGCAAGTTATCACGGACATCGTCCTTGTTTGGGCTGCCTTGTGGATGGCTTTTGTGGTGCGACTGGGTGTGGACGAAATGGTCAACCCCTTCAAAGTTCATCTGTGGCTGTTTGTCTGCGCACCTTGCGTCGCCATCCCCCTGTTCGTGCGTTTTGGCATGTATCGTGCGGTCATGCGCTATTTCGGCAATGACGCCCTAGTTGCGATCATCAAGGCTGTCAGTCTTTCGTCTCTGGTATTGGCGCTGGTTGTCTATTGGTACAGCAATCACGAAGCCGTCGTACCGCGTTCGATCATTTTCAATTACTGGTGGTTGAGTCTCGTCATTATTGGCGGTTTGCGCCTTTGCATGCGTCAGTACTTCATGGGCGACTGGTTCACTGCAGCGCAACATGTTCCCTTCACCAGTCGCGACGACGGTTTGACCAAAGTAGCGATCTATGGCGCCGGCGTGGCTGGCAATCAACTGGTGGCGGCGCTGCGCATGGGACGCGTGATGCGTCCGGTTGCCTTCATCGATGACGACCCGGGGATTTCGGATCGCTCGATATCCGGCCTTCAGGTTTATAAGCCTAAACATATTCAGCAAATGATCGATGTGACAGGCGCGCAGGAAATCCTTCTCGCATTGCCATCGTCGACCCGTGCCCGGCGCCGGGAAATTCTCAATTTGCTTGAAGGGTTTCCGCTGCATGTTCGCAGTGTTCCGAACTTTACCGATCTAGCCAGCGGACGGGTCCGGGTGGAAGACATCCAGGAGGTCGATATTGCCGACTTGCTGGGGCGTGACTCGGTTCCGGCTCAACCTGACCTGCTGGCCCGGTGTATCAAGGGCCGGGTAGTGATGGTGACTGGCGCTGGCGGGTCCATCGGCTCGGAGTTGTGCCGGCAGATTTTTGCCCTGGGTCCGACCACGCTGATTCTGTTCGAACATAGCGAGTTCAATCTCTACAGCATTCTTTCGGAGCTTGAGCAGCGCGGTAATAGGGAGTCGGTATCAGTGCGGCTGTTGCCGATTCTCGGATCAATCCGCCATCAGGATAAACTCCTTGATGTGATGAAAACATGGAAAGTCGAGACTGTTTATCATGCGGCAGCTTACAAACACGTGCCGATGGTAGAGCACAACATTGCCGAGGGCGTGCTGAATAATGTAATTGGTACACTCAACACTGCTCAGGCTGCCCTGCAGTCTGGTGTTTCAAATTTTGTGCTGATTTCTACTGATAAAGCCGTTCGTCCAACAAACATCATGGGCAGTACCAAGCGTCTTGCGGAATTGACGTTGCAAGCTCTGAGTCGCGAACTTGCCCCAGTTCTGTTCGGTGACAAGGCAAATGTTTCCCGAGTCAATAAAACCCGTTTCACCATGGTTCGTTTCGGTAACGTTTTAGGTTCGTCCGGTTCGGTGATTCCGTTGTTTCACAGCCAGATCAAGTCCGGCGGGCCGCTAACGGTCACTCATCCCAAGATAACCCGCTACTTCATGACCATTCCCGAAGCGGCACAGTTGGTCATTCAGGCAGGTTCTATGGGGCAGGGCGGTGATGTGTTCGTCCTCGACATGGGCGAGCCGGTGAAGATCGTAGAACTGGCAGAGAAAATGATTCATCTCTCGGGGTTGAGTATTCGTTCGGAGCGTAATCCGCAAGGTGACATTTCCATCGAGTTCACCGGCTTGCGTCCTGGCGAAAAGCTCTACGAAGAGTTGCTGATAGGCGACAATGTTGCTGCGACTCCGCATCCGATGATCATGACGGCCAATGAGGATCACCTGGCTTGGGACGTCTTGAAGTCACGGCTGGTTGAGTTGCTCGCGGCCGTCGAAACTGATGACTACTCCCGAGTCCGCCAACTCCTCCGAGAAACCGTCAGCGGCTACACCCCCGACGGCGAGATCGTTGACTGGATCTACCAGCAACGCCGTCTCGAACCCTGATTGTTTCACATTCTGTAACGTACGCATCTTTGACATGTGTTCCTCGTGACCTACTTTTGAGGAGCAGCTTCGGAAAAGCTGCTTTCTCAAATGATGATGGAGCGTCACTTTATGCGTACCGGTTACTTCTACTCGCTGATTTTTGCCCTGCTTACCAGCGCCTCTATTTTGGCGGTTGCCGCGCCGGCTGAAAGGCCGGAAATGCCTAAGACGCCGATCGTGATGGACGCGGCGGCATCTTCCCAGAGCGCAAAAATCGATCTCAATGAAGCCGACTCGGCGACGCTGCAAAAAGAACTTGCGGGAGTCGGCGAGGCCAAGGCCAAGGCGATTGTTACATATCGCGAAACAAATGGGCCGTTCGCGTCAGTGGATGAGTTGTTGGAAGTGAAGGGGATCGGCAAGGCGATTCTGGATCGCAATCGCGAGAAGCTGGAAGTGAACTAAGCTGATTGTTCAACGCCAAGGGGCCGGTCATTGACCGGCCTTTTTGTTTTTCTGTTCGCGGGTTTGGCAGGGAAGGCGAAGGGGACGCTCGTCGGATAGCAAAAAATTACGGCTATCATATTAGTATTGGATTATGCCTATAATAATTTCCGTGCGATCTGCATCATCAAGATCCGGATGGCGATCCCTCAAGCATCTCAGGAGTACTGTCATGAATTCTGTAGCAACCCAAGGTACGGCTCTGGTCACTGGCGCTTCGTCCGGTATCGGTGCGATTTACGCTGAGCGGTTGGCAGCGCGCGGGTTCGATTTGTTGTTGGTCGCCCGTGATCTGGAGCGGCTGGAGAGTGCCGCGAGCGAATTGCGCGAGGCGCATGGCGTTCAGGTGGAGGTGATGAAGGCGGATCTGACGCAAAAGGATGATGTGCTCAAACTTGAGCAGCGCCTGCGCAGTGATTCAAGCATCACCCTTTTGGTCAACAACGCTGGTGTTGCTGCCGACGGTCTTTTGGCCAATGCCGATCTGGATAAGCTGGAGCGTTTGATCCAGCTCAATATCACCACGGTCACCCGACTGGCCTCCGCCGCTGCCGCAAGTTTTGCCAAGGCAGGTCGCGGCACGATCATCAACATCGCCTCGGTGGTGGCGTTGTTCCCGGAACGTTTCAACGCCACTTACAGCGCCAGCAAGGCTTACGTGTTGAGCCTGACCCAATCGCTGAATGCCGAACTCGACGGTACCGGGGTCAAGGTGCAAGCGGTACTGCCCGGCGTTACCCGCACGGAAATCTGGGAACGCTCGGGTATTGACGCCAGCGGCATCCCGGCAGAAATGGTGATGGAGGCCGGCGAAATGGTCGATGCCGCGCTGGCAGGTCTGGATCAGGGCGAACTCATCACCATCCCTTCGTTGCCGGATGCGGGCGAATGGCAGGCGTTTGTGGCCGCGCGTCATGTGATGGCACCGAACCTGTCGCGCAGTTCGGCAGCGAGTCGTTACAAGTAAGCTTTTCTGAATCGGTCAGAGGTACACGCGGTATGAATCAGCGTCGAGTAGTCGTCACGGGCATGGGCCTGGTTTCACCTTTGGGCAGCGGAGTCGAAGTTGTCTGGCAGCGCCTGCTGGCCGGGCGTTCGGGATTGCGCAGCTTGCCAGAAGCGGTTGTCGCTGATTTGCCGGCAAAAATCGGTGGGGCTGTGCCGTCTCTGGAGGATGACGCCGAGGCCGGGTTCGATCCGGATCGCGCCACGCCCCCCAAGGAACAGAAGAAGATGGACCGCTTCATCATGTTCGCCATGGAGGCTGCACGGCAGGCATTGGAGCAGGCCGGTTGGCATCCGGCGGAGGAAAAGGATCAGGAGCGCACCGCGACCATTATCGGTTCCGGTGTCGGCGGATTCGGTGCCATTGCCGACGCGGTACGCACAACCGACAGTCGTGGCCCGCGCCGGCTGTCGCCGTTCACCATTCCTTCCTTTCTGGTCAATCTGGCTGCGGGTCATGTATCGATCCAGCATGGTTTGAAAGGTCCATTGGGCGCTCCGGTGACAGCGTGCGCCGCCGGAGTTCAAGCGATTGGTGACGCCGCTCGATTGATCCGAGCCGGTGAGGCCGATATTGCCGTTTGCGGTGGGGCAGAGGCGGCGATTGATCGGGTCAGCCTTGCGGGTTTCGCAGCGGCGCGGGCGTTGTCCAGTGGCTATAACGACACACCTGAACGCGCCTCACGTCCATTTGATAGCGGTCGTGATGGTTTTGTCATGGGTGAGGGGGCCGGACTGCTGGTGATCGAGTCTCTGGAACACGCCTTGGCTCGCGGTGCGAAACCCTTGGCCGAACTGGTCGGTTACGGCACGACTGCCGATGCTTATCATCTGACGGCCGGGCCTGAAGATGGCAGTGGTGCGCGGAGGGCGATGGCGTTGGCAATGGCTCAGGCTGGCGTCACGCCCGATCAGATCCAGCATCTGAACGCTCACGCTACCTCCACGCCGGTCGGCGATCTAGGCGAGTTGGCAGCAATCAAAGCGCTGTTCGGTGTGCAGAATAAAATCGCCGTGACCTCGACCAAATCCGCCACGGGCCATTTGCTGGGCGCTGCGGGCGGGCTTGAAGCGATCTTCACGCTGTTGGCCATTCGTGATCAAGTGGTACCGCCAACCCTCAACTTCGACAATCCCGATCCTGCCAGCGAAGGGGTCGACATCGTCCATGGTCAGGCGCGCTCGATGCCGATCGAGTATGCATTGTCCAACGGGTTTGGCTTTGGTGGGGTGAATGCGAGCGTGCTGTTCAAACGCTGGCAGGGCTAATGTCGTCGGGAAACCAATGAAAAAGGTGGCTGGACCTCTGCGTCCATCAAACCGGCAGACAGGTTCAGTGCAGAGCTGAAAAACCAACCCCGCCGATTCAGGCGGGGTTTTTCGTTCATCGGTCCTGCGCGTCCTTGATGTCCGCTTCGGCATTGCGCTGCGCAACACGTTTACGCTCTTCATCGGTCAGTTCGACCTTGTTGGCGGTGTCGCGCAACATCATCAATCCGCCAACGATCGAGCCGATTGCAACCACCAGAATCAACCAGGCATACCAAGGCATAACGGCTCTCCTTAAGGGCAGATCGACGGGCGAGGATTTCGCCGTGCGATGCTGCATACCACATTGGAGCGAAGCGACTTCGCAGTGGTTCCATTCTAGGCCTGTTATGCCCGGTGTACCCGAAGTCCCTTAATGCCCGGTCAACATCGCATCGGCCGGTGCGTTGGCCCGCAACTGTCCGGTGAGCAGGAAGTAGCCGAAACCCACCGCCATAAAGCCGAGGAAAATCAGTCCGATCAGCGCGTTGAACCACGCCATGGCCACCAGGCACACCACCGCGAGCACCAGTGCGATCATTGGCACCAGCGGATAGCATGGCGCGCGAAAGGTGCGCTCCAGATTCGGCTCGGATTTACGCAACTTGAACAGGCTAAGCATGCTCATGATGTACATCACGATGGCGCCGAACACGGCCATGGTGATCATCGCCGCCGTGAGGGTCATGCCGCCGAGGTTGATCAGGCCATCGCTGTAGATCGCGGCGATGCCAATGATGCCGCCGACAATGATGGCGCGGTGCGGGGTCTGGAAACGCGACAGTTTGGCTAGTGAAGCAGGCAGATAACCGGCGCGGGCGAGGGCGAAGAACTGGCGCGAATAGCCAAGAATGATCCCGTGGAAACTCGCCACCAACCCGAACAGGCCAATCCACACCAGCATGTGCAGCCAGCCTGAATTGTCGCCGACCACGGCTTTCATCGCTTGCGGCAGCGGATCGTTGATATTCGCCAAAGTGCGCCAGTCACCCACGCCACCCGCGAAGAACATCACGCCCATGGCCAATAACACCAGGGTCAGAATGCCGCTGATGTAGGCCTTTGGAATCGTGCGTTTCGGATCCTTGGCTTCTTCGGCCGCCATGGCGGCACCTTCAATGGCGAGGAAGAACCAGATCGCGAACGGGATGGCAGCGAACATGCCGGCAATCGCGGGCGCACCAAAAACATCCGAGCCGGCCCAGCCATTGAGCGCGAAATTACTGAAGCTGAACGCTGGCGCGACCACGCCCATGAACACCAGCAATTCGGCCACTGCCAGTACACAAACAATCAGCTCGAACGTTGCCGCCAGTTTCACGCCGAGAATGTTCAGGCCCATAAACACAATGTACGCACCGACCGCCGCGTGTTTCGGATCAAGTCCGGGAAACTGCACATTCAAATAAGCGCCAATGGCCAGCGCAATTGCCGGCGGCGCGAAGACGAATTCGATCAGCGTCGCCAGCCCAGCGATCAATCCACCTTTTTCGCCGAAGGCACGGCGGCTATAGGCAAACGGTCCGCCCGCGTGGGGAATCGCAGTGGTCAGTTCGGTGAAGCTGAAGATGAAGCAGGTGTACATGGTGGCGACCATGAACGAGGTCACCAGAAAGCCCAGTGTCCCGGCGACGCCCCAGCCATAACTCCAGCCGAAATACTCGCCGGAAATCACCAGCCCGACGGCGATGCCCCACAGGTGCAAGGTGCCCAGCGTGGGTTTGAGTTGTGTGTTCATACGCATGCTCCCTGAACGGTTTGTAAAGCTCGGGGGAGGGTGTGTGCAGTGGGCGTGCCAGTCTTTGAGAACAGGTCGTAATGGGCTGAAAGCTGTCGTATCGGGGATGTTCGCTGCTCGATGGGCGCATTTTTGTGCGCCAGTTGGGTGCGATGGTGGCTGTGCTGCCGTCTTCGCGAGCAAGCCCGCTCCCACAGGGGGGCGCGAAGGGGCCGGCCCTGCTGGTGCAAAAACCTCCTGTAACGCCCGCATAAACCCACTCTTTACGCTTTCTTTATGCCCAGCCAACCCCCTCGCTCTCGTTCCTTTACAGCCTCCTTTCCGACAATGCCTGCACACACGGCAATACGCCGTAACACGGAGATCTTCCATGAGCGTTCTGGACGGGGTGTCACTGTTTTTGGCAGTGGGGCTGTTCACTTATCTGTTGGTTGCGCTGTTGCGCGCGGATCGAAACTAGGAGCGGCTATGCACAGTTATGACTATTGGCTGATCCTCGCGTTTTTCGCGGTGGTCTTGCTGCCGGCGCCGTTTCTCGGGCGCTTCTACTACAAAGTGATGGAAGGCCAGCGCACCTGGTTGACGCCGATTCTTGGCCCGGTCGAGCGCGGCTGTTTTCGCGTGGCCGGGGTCGATCCGCAGGATGAACAGAGCTGGCAGAAGTACGCGCTGGCGCTGCTGGCGTTCAACCTGGCCGGTTTCCTTGTGCTGTTCTCGCTCCTGTTGTTCCAGGATCATCTGCCGCTGAACCCGCAGAACCTGCCGGGCATGGAATGGACGCAAGCGTTCAACACCGCGGTCAGTTTCATGACCAATACCAACTGGCAGTCCTACAGCGGCGAAGCGTCTCTGAGCTACCTGAGTCAGATGGTTGGCCTGACCGTGCAGAACTTCGTCAGCGCCGCGACCGGCCTGGCCGTGCTGGTGGCGCTGTGCCGTGGTATCGGTCGCAAGTCGGCGAAAACCCTCGGCAACTTCTGGGTCGACATGACCCGCGCCACCCTCTACGGCCTGCTGCCGCTGTGCCTGCTGCTGGCACTGTTTCTGGTCTGGCAGGGCGTGCCGCAGACCTTCGCGCATTATGTGAATGCGGTGACGATGCAGGGCGTTGATCAAGTGATCCCGCTCGGCCCGGCCGCCAGCCAGATTGCGATCAAGCAACTGGGCACCAACGGTGGCGGTTTCTTCGGCGTCAACTCGGCGCACCCGTTCGAGAACCCGAGCGCCTGGAGCAACTTGTTCGAGGTGTCTTCGATCATTTTGATTCCGGCAGCGCTGGTCTTTACCTTCGGCCACTACGTCAAAGACCTGCGTCAGAGCCGCGCGATCATCGCCTGCATGCTCGCTCTGTTTCTGATCGGCGGCGCGACTTCGCTGTGGGCCGAGTACCAACCCAATCCTGCGCTGAACAACGTCGCCGTCGAACAGACCGCACCACTGGAAGGCAAGGAAGCGCGCTTTGGCACCACCGCCACGGTGCTGTGGTCGGTAACCACCACCGCCGCGTCCAACGGTTCGGTCAACGGTATGCATGACAGCCTCAGTCCGCTCAGCGGCATGGTTGCGCTGGTCAACATGATGGTCGGCGAAGTGATCTTCGGCGGTGTCGGTGCGGGTCTCTACGGCATGTTGCTCAACGTGCTGATCGCGGTGTTCCTCGCCGGCCTGATGATCGGGCGCACGCCGGAATACCTGGGCAAGAAACTCCAGGCGCGCGAAGTGCAGTTGTTGGTGGTCACGTTGCTGGTGATGCCGATTGGCGTGCTCGTGCTCGGTGCGATTGCCGCGAGCCTGCCAGGTCCGGTGGCCGCAGTGACGAACCCGGGGCCACACGGTTTCAGCCAGTTGCTCTACGCCTACACCTCGGCCAGCGCGAACAACGGTTCGGCGTTCGCAGGCTTCGGTGCCAACACCCCGTATCACAACCTGATGCTGGGCTTTGGCATGTTGCTCGGCCGCTTCGGTTACATCCTCCCGGTGCTGGCACTGGCTGGCAGCCTGGCGATGAAGAAGACCGCACCGATTAGCCAGAACAGCTTCCCGACTCATGGCCCGCTGTTCGTGACCCTGTTGACCGTGACCATTTTGCTGGTGGGCGGCCTGACCTTCTTGCCGACCCTCGCATTGGGCCCAATCGCCGAACATTTGAACATGGCTGCCTTTGGTATAGGGAGCTGAGGAGTCAATGATGAATATGCCCGCAATCAAACCCGTTGCCGTCAAAGCACCGGAACAAGCGAAAACCGCGATCTCGGCCCTGTGGCGCCCGGCGCTGGTGCAAGCTTTCGTCAAGCTCGACCCTCGGCAGTTGGCGCGTTCGCCGGTGATGCTGGTGGTCGAACTGACCGCCATTTTCACCACCGTGCTGTGCTTCATTCCAGACAGTCAGGTGCCGACCTTCGTTGCCGCGCAGATCGCCCTGTGGCTGTGGTTCACCGTGCTGTTCGCCAACTTCGCCGAAGCCTTGGCTGAAGGTCGCGGCAAGGCCCGCGCCGACAGCCTCAAGGCCGGCAGCGAAGGCCTCAGCGCCCGGCGCAAACAGGCCGATGGCAGCTTTCAGGTCGTCCCGGCCACCAGCCTGCGCAAAGGCGATGTGGTGCGCGTCGATGCGGGGGAGATGATCCCCGGCGACGGCGAAGTCATCGAAGGGATCGCCGCGGTCAACGAAGCGGCAATTACCGGTGAATCGGCCCCGGTGATTCGCGAGTCCGGCGGCGACCGCTCAGCCGTCACCGGCAACACTCGCCTGGTGTCCGACTGGCTGCTGGTGGAGATCACCGCCAACCCCGGTGAATCGACCCTCGACCGCATGATCGCACTGGTCGAAGGCGCCAAGCGCCAGAAGACGCCGAACGAAGTGGCGTTGGACATCCTGCTGATCGGCCTCACCCTGATCTTCCTGTTGGTGGTGGTGACCCTGCAGCCGTTCGCTCACTTCGCCCACGGCAGCCTGCCACTGGTGTTCCTGGTGGCGCTGCTGGTCACATTGATTCCGACCACCATCGGCGGTTTGCTCTCGGCCATCGGTATCGCCGGGATGGATCGTCTGGTGCGGTTGAACGTGATCGCCAAGTCTGGCCGTGCAGTCGAAGCGGCAGGCGATGTGCATGTGCTGCTGCTCGACAAGACCGGCACCATCACCTTCGGTAACCGTCGTTGCAGCGCGGTGTATGCAGCGCCAGGCGTCAGTGCTCGCGATCTGGCTGAGGGCGCTTTGTTTGCCTCGCTGGCGGACGAAACCGCCGAAGGCAAGTCCATCGTTGAGTACCTGCGTGGTCTGCATCCGCAGCCTGAGCCGGCGCCGGAAACCCTGACCGCCGTGCCGTTCAGCGCCGAAACCCGCTTGTCCGGTGTCGATTATCAGGGCCGCGTGTATCGCAAAGGTGCGGTCGATTCGCTGCTGAGTTTCCTCGGGCAACCACGCGCCGATCTGGCCCCGGCCCTGTCGCGGGAAATCGACAGGATCGCCCAGAGCGGCGGCACGCCGTTGCTGGTCTGTGTCGACGGCAAATTGCTTGGCGCGATTCATCTCAAGGACGTGGTCAAGCCAGGCATTCGCGAGCGCTTTGCCGAGTTGCGCAAACTGGGGATTCGCACGGTGATGGTCACCGGTGACAACCCGTTGACCGCTGCGGCCATCGCCGCTGAAGCGGGCGTTGATGACGTGCTCGCCGAAGCCACCCCGGAGAAGAAACTCGCACGTATCCGCCTTGAGCAGAACGACGGTCGTCTGGTCGCGATGTGCGGCGACGGCGCCAACGACGCCCCGGCGCTGGCCCAGGCTGACGTCGGCATGGCGATGAACGACGGCACGCAAGCCGCACGCGAAGCAGCCAACATGGTCGATCTCGACAGCGACCCGACCAAGCTCTTGGACGTGGTGCAGATCGGCAAGGAATTGCTGGTGACACGCGGTGCGCTGACGACCTTTTCCATCGCCAATGACGTGGCCAAGTACTTCGCGATCCTGCCGGCGCTGTTCGCCTCGATCTACCCGCAACTGGGCGTGCTGAACATCATGCACCTGACCAGTCCGCAGAGCGCGATTCTGTCGGCCATTGTGTTTAACGCCTTGATCATTGTGGTGCTGATTCCGCTGGCCTTGCGTGGCGTTCGCGTGCAGGCGGCGAGTGCGGCGGCGTTGCTGCGGCGCAATCTGTTGATCTATGGATTGGGCGGGATTGTGGTGCCGTTCGTGGCGATCAAAGCCATCGACATGCTGTTGACGGCGCTGCATCTGGTTTGACCCCTTGGCCAGCAGGCAGGCTCCCGCCTATGCGATGCATTCCCTGTGGGAGCCCGCCCGCTGGCGATGAGGTCAACGTGTTCCACCTGACTTAACGCGGTATCTGCTGTTTGAATTCGAGGAATTTGAAATGTCCACAATGATACGTCCGGCCCTGAGCCTGCTGGTGCTGATGACCCTGGTCACTGGCGTTGCCTATCCACTGGTGGTGACCGGTGTCGCGCACGTTGCCTTCCCCGATCAGGCCAACGGCAGTCTGGTGCACGATGCCGATGGCAAGGTGCGCGGCTCGTCACTGATCGCCCAGGATTTCGTCGGTGATGCCTGGTTCCATCCACGTCCTTCGGCGGGCGCGTTTGCGACCGTGTCCAGCAGCGCCAGCAACCTCGCGCCGAGCAATCCGGCGCTGGCCACGCGGGTGATCGACGACGCCAACAAACTGCAAGTTCCAGGGCAAGGCCCGGTGCCGCTGGCGCTGCTGACCACCTCCGGCAGCGGCCTCGATCCGCACTTGCCACCGGCGGCAATTGCCTATCAACTGGCGCGTGTCGCGGCAGCCCGCAACCTGCCGGTAGTGACCGTGCAGCAACTGCTCGATGCGCACATCGAACAGCCGCTGGTGGGGCCGCCGGTGGTGAACGTGCTGGAACTGAACATGGCGCTGGAAAAACTCTGAACCGGCGGCGCGGCCATTCGCGAGCAGGCCACAACTGGCAACACATAAACATCTGACTGAAGAGATCAAGCATGAGCGACTCCGGCCGCGCCGACGCGCTGTTAGCAGACCTGCCCCGCGACGGCCGTGGCCGGCTCAAGGTTTTCCTCGGCGCCGCCCCCGGCGTTGGCAAGACCTACGCCATGCTCCAGGCCGCCCACACCCAACTGCGCCAAGGCGTGAAAGTCATTGCCGGTGTCGTCGAGACCCACGGTCGCGCTGAAACCGAAGCGCTGCTCGGCGGCCTGCCGCAGCAACCGTTGGTGCGCTCGGAATACCGTGGCGTGATGCTCGAAGAAATGGACCTCGATGGCCTGCTTGCGGCCAAACCGAAACTGGTGCTGGTCGATGAACTGGCCCACAGCAACGCCCCCGGCAGCCGTCATACCAAACGCTGGCAAGACATCCAGGAACTGCTCGCCGCCGGCATCGACGTGTTCACCACGGTCAACGTCCAGCACCTGGAAAGCCTCAACGATCAAGTGCGCGGCATCACCGGCGTGCAGGTGCGTGAAACCCTGCCGGACTGGGTACTGCAAGAGGCCTACGAACTGCTGCTGATCGACTTGCCGCCGCGTGAGTTGCTCGAGCGTCTGCGCGAAGGCAAGGTCTACGTGCCGGAGCAGGCGCGGGCCGCCATCGATGCCTTTTTCACCCAGACCAACCTCACCGCGTTGCGCGAATTGGCCATGCAAACCGCGGCGGCGCAAGTCGATAACGATCTTGCCCAAGGCTATCGCCAACTCGGCCAGGCCGCCCCGGCGGTTCGCGGTCGTTTGCTGGTGGGCGTCGATGGCGATACGCAAGCCGAACGCTTGGTGCGTCATGCCAGTCGGGTTGCGCAACGTCGGCATCTGCCGTGGAGTCTGGTGCACATCGACAACGGCGGTGTGCGCGACGAGCAATCGCGCTTGCGCCTGCAAAGTGCTCAGCAATTGGCCGAACGTCTGGGCGGTGAAGTGGTGTTGCTGCGTGCCGGTGAGGTGGCGAAAACCCTGATCCAGCATGCCGCCGAACGGCGTGCGAGTCTGTTGCTGGTTGGCCAGTCCCGCCCGCGTCTGCGTCGTCGTTTATTCGGGGGAGGGCTGGCCGCACGGTTGTTGCGTCAGGCCCCTGGCCTGGAAATCAACGTCCTCGACAGCGATCAGCAACAGCATCAACCACGCTTGCGATCAGCGCCGACATGGGTCTGGTTCGACTATGCGCTGGCGCTGTTGGCGACGGTGTTGGCCAGTGCCTTGGCGTGGGCGGTGTCGAGTGTGTTGGCGCTGCCGAACATCTCGCTGGTGTTCCTCGCGGCGGTGTTGTTGGTGGCGGTGCGCAGCAGCCTTGGCCCGGCGCTGGCCTGTGCGGCGCTGTCGTTTCTGACCTATGACTTTCTATTCATACCGCCGAATTTCTCTTTCAGTATTCAGCGTGAAGAAGACGTCCTGACGTTGCTGTTCTTCTTGTTGATGGCGGCGCTCACCGGCAACCTCGCGGCGCGTCAGCGTCGACAGTTGCAGGCGTTGCGCGACACGCAGGAAGAGACCAGCGAGCTGCTCGACCTGTCGCGCAAACTGACCGCCGCCACCGATCGCCAAGCGGTGGTTAACGCCGCCGCGCAGCACCTCAATGGCTGGAGCGATTTGCAACTGTGCCTGCTCAATCGCGACGGGCAGGGCGGCTGGACAGTCGAAACCGGCGCCCCGCTCGAATTGACCGAGTCCGAACGCGCTGCCGCCGATTGGGCCTGGCAGCACGATCAACCGGCCGGCATGGGCACCGGCACCCTGCCGCTCGGGCGTTGGTGGTGGTGGCCGCTTTCCGTCGAGGACGGCCCCTTGGCGTTGCTCGGTGTCTGTGCCAAAGAAGGCCAAACGTTGAGCGGGCAGCGGCGGCGCTTGCTGACGGCGTTGAGTCAACCGCTGGCGCAAGCGTTGGCCCGGGCACAATTGGCCGACGATCTTGAAGCGGCGCGCTTGCACGGCGAAACCGAACAATTGCGCAGTGCCTTGCTGGCCTCGGTGTCCCACGACCTGCGCACGCCGCTGACGTCCATGCGCGGCAGCATCGACAGCCTGCTGGCACTGGGCGAAGCGATCCCGCTGGAGGATCGCCGCGAACTGCTCGAAGGCACCCGCGATGAAGCCGAACGCCTCGACCGCTACATCCAGAACCTGCTGGACATGACCCGCCTCGGCCACGGTGCGTTGAAGCTGGCGCGGGACTGGGTGTCGCCGGCCGACATCGTCGGCAGTTCGCTCAATCGTCTGCGCGCCGTGCTGGCGCCGTTGCAGGTCAGCACCGATGTGCCGTCCGAGTTGCCGCTGCTGTTTGTGCATGCCGCGCTGATCGAGCAGGCACTGGTCAATGTGCTGGAAAACGCCGCACGGTTCTCGCCAAGCCACGGTCGCTTGCAACTGAGTGCGGGAGCGAATGACGACGAGATTTTCTTCTCGGTCAGCGATGAAGGGCCGGGTATTCCCGAAGACGAGCGGGCGAAGATTTTCGACATGTTCTACACCGCCGCCCGCGGTGATCGGGGCGGGCAGGGCACCGGTCTGGGGTTGGCGATTTGTCAGGGCATGGTCGGCGCTCATGGCGGGCGCATCAGCGTTGCCGACGGTATCGACGGACGCGGCACCTGCATCACCTTGCACCTGCCGTTGCAGACGCAACCGGGGATGGACAGTGAAGCCTGAATCCGACTGCGCTACTCTCTTGCCAATCCTTTGTGTTGATGTGAATTCATGAGCCAGACCGCGACCATTTTGGTTATCGACGACGAACCGCAGATCCGCAAATTTCTGCGCATCAGCCTGGCTTCCCAAGGCTACAAAGTGCTGGAGGCCGGCACCGGCGCCGAGGGGTTGGCGCAGGCGGCGCTGAACAAACCCGATCTGCTGGTGCTCGACCTCGGCCTGCCGGACATGGACGGCCAGCAAGTGCTGTGCGAGTTTCGTGAGTGGGCGACGACGCCGGTGCTGGTGCTGTCGGTGCGCGCCAGTGAAGGGCAGAAAGTCCAGGCGCTGGATGGTGGCGCCAATGACTACGTGACCAAGCCGTTCGGCATTCAGGAGTTTCTCGCCCGGGTGCGTGCATTGTTGCGTCAGGCGCCAGCGGGAGAGGTGCAGCAGGCCGCGCTGAGTTTCGGCCCGCTGACGGTGGATCTGGCCTACCGGCGCGTATTGCTCGACGGCGTCGAAGTGGCGCTGACCCGCAAGGAATACGCAGTGCTGGCGCAACTGGCGCGGCATCCGGGGCGGGTGATCACCCAGCAGCAATTGCTCAAGGACATCTGGGGGCCGACGCATACCGAGGACAGTCATTATCTGCGGATTGTCGTTGGGCATTTACGCCAGAAACTGGCAGATGATCCGACGCGGCCGCGGTTTATTGTGACGGAGGCGGGGGTGGGTTATCGGTTGCTGGAGCCGGAGGGCTCAATTGCTAGTGAAGGTTGCTGAGTAAAAGCTGAGCGTATTCTCCCCTATGCCATTCATCGGGACTGTCATTTCTATCAGGTGCCAATTGTCCATTGCCGGTTGTAGGTTCTTCTTGTCGAACTCGCCACACTCAAACAGTGTGCGAATCGGTGATGAACTCAATCAGCGTAAAGCGGAGCACCTATGGACGGCCTAAAAAAATTTGAAATGGATGAATCTGATGCTTCCATAACAGGATCAGCTCATTCTTTGCAGGCTCATTCTGGTTTGATGCCTCAAGCATCTCCGGATACGATTTTTCAGCGCAAGCCTACCGGCGGCAAAGAACCGTACACCTACAAGGTTAGCGATCCACGCATTGCACATGTTGATGATCAGGGGCTTGTCACCGCACTCAGTTCGGGTCAGGTCAGAGTGACGGCTTCAGATGCGACAGGGCAGGAGAAAAGCTACGTATTGAGCATTCCTAACGGTTATCGCTATTTCTCTTTTGGCGCAGGGCGATTGAGCAACTTACAAAGCGATGCGAACCGCGAAAGAGTCAGGTTGGCAGATATTTATGAGTTGAGGATTCTTTATCAGCGCTTTGGCTATGCGTGGCCGTTGAACGATGGACAGTTCTGGTCGACGACGGGATCTGCTGATAAGCCAGAGCCTGCGCCTCCATATCCCATTGAAACGGGGAACAATGTGTACACGAAAAACATGAAAACCGGTGTCGAGCAGACAAATGACACGGGTCATGTTTTTGATTCCCTGGGCAGAAACCTGTAACGGTTTGCTTTCGGTGAGTGAACGCTGTTCAGGGAGCTGGTAACCAGGCCCCTGAACCATGCATTGCAGCTGCGTCGGTGCGCTCATCCCTGCTCGCTGTCATATCGATCCAGCGTATCCCGAGCAATTTCTCTGCCCAGTGCGATCAACTCCGGCGCTTTGTAGAACTCGAAAAACCGGCAAACCCGCTTCGGTACGTTGATCAGGATATCCGGTGGGTACCCGGCGATCTTGTACTGCGCCAGCGAGGTCTGCATCACCTCGAAGCTCTGGTTGATCAAGTCCAGCAATGATGCCGGTCCGACGTTATCGATGATGAACGAGCCAGTTGCGGATTTCGGTGCGCCTTCGCGTTCGGGCGCGGCAGCGGGTTGTTGGGCTTCGGGTTCGGCACCTTCGAGCCACGGATTGATGTCCGCCGCTTCGGCCCTCAGGGCTTCCTGTTCCAGGCGCAGTAATTGTTCGGCCTGGGTGCGACGGAACGGCATCTTCGAACCCAGCGAACTGATCAAACTGTCGAAGCGCGAGCGAAACGCCGGCGGACGCTGGATCACCGGCAGTTTGTAATGCCCCTGGTTGGTCGAGTTGAGATTGACCGCGATGATCAGATCACAGTGGCTGGACACCACCGGCACGATCGGCAGCGGATTGAGAATCCCGCCATCCACCAGCATGCGGTTGCCCTGCATCACTGGAGTGAACAGGCTGGGAATCGCCGCTGAGGCGCGCATGGCCTGGTGCAGGCAGCCTTCCTGGAACCAGATTTCCTGTTGATTGGTGAGGTCGGCGGCGACGGCGGTGTAGGGGATGCGCAGGTCTTCGATGTTGATTTCGCCGACGATCTTGCGGATCTGGCCGAAGACTTTCTCGCCACGAATCGCTCCCAGGCGAAAACTCACATCCACGAGCCGCAGCACGTCGAGGTAATCCAGCCTTTCGATCCAGTTGCGATATTCGTCGAGTTTGCCGGCGGCGTAGATACCGCCGACCACGGCCCCCATCGAACATCCAGCAATGCAGGCGATTTCGTAGCCGCGCTTTTCGATTTCTTCAATGACGCCGATATGGGCATAGCCCCGGGCACCACCGGAGCCCAGCACGAGTGCGACACGCTTTTTCATCAAACTTCCTCCCGACAAGGGGCCACAATGCACTTATCGAGCGGGCGGCTCAATCGCCAGGGTCGTTCAGGGCGCCGGGAGCGTCGTTTTTTGCGGCGGCGTGTTCCTCTGGCGCTATTCTCTTTACCCGCGCGGTTTCATATGCAGGTCAGGCACTTTTTCGCGGCCTGACCGTCTTAACTGCACGACTGTTGACCTAACCTTGAGGTGTGAGTGATGAAAGCCTGGATCTGTGTGCCGTTGATTGCATTGGCATTGGCATTGGCATTGGCCGGTTGCGCCGGTAAAACCGCTTACCGCGACAGTTGCGGCAGCCAACTCGACACCGCTTGGCATGAGCTGGACCTGGCCAAGGCTGAAGGCTTTGCCGGTACCGTCAGTTATTCCAAAGCCTTGTCGCTCCTGACAGCCGCCAAGACCCAGCAACAATTCGAGGGTTTCGAGGGTTGCAGCAAGAAAGCCGAGAAGGCGCGTTTCTATATTCGCGAATCCCGTGCCGGACGCTAAGCTGCTGACATAGCGCAGGGAGGCGGTTTTGCCATGTCGGCAGACGCTTCCCCCGAGCCATTTGAATCAGGAGCAAGTGATGTCAGCGTTGGTTGACCGGTTGGTGGCCCATGTTCTGAGCCTGGAAGTGCGACTGCTGGCCTGTCAGGCGCGGTTGACTGCCCGGACCGACCCCGAGGCGTTGCACGATTTGCGCACGACGGTGCGCCGCTTGCGCAGTCTGTTGCGGCCCTTGCGTGGCTTGCCGGGTGTGGAGCAACTTGAGGGCGCCGCTTCGGCCGTCGGTCAATTGACCACGCCGTGGCGTGACCGTGAGGTGCTGGCGGCGTACTTGCTCCAGCACGATCAACCCGAAGCCGCGCAACGGCGCATGGCAAAGATGGCCGAGGCCTATCCGACGCTGGCGGCGAGCAGCGAGGTGGCTTCGCTGTTGATGATTCTCGACGCGTTCCCGCGTTTTCTGCGTGCGTCCCAGCGGCAGGGGTTGCTCAAGGGGCTGGAAAAACGCATCGAAAAACGCCTCGGCAAGCAATGGAAAAAACTCGATGAGGCGCTGCACGATCCGGCCCACGACCGTCATCGCCTGCGCTTGCTGATCAAGCGTGTGCGTTATGGCATCGAGGCCTACCCTGAACTGGACCGTTTGCCGCAAGCGGCGCTGGCGCGCTTGAAGTCGGCGCAAGGCGCCTTGGGCGATTGGCACGATTGCTGGCAGTGGCTGGCAAAAGCCGAACAGGAAGCGGATCTGCAGCCCTGCGTCGCGACGTGGCGGGCGACCATGATCAAAGCCGAGAGCAAGGCCGATCGCGTACTCGAAAAACTCAGTTCAACCTGCTTCAAATAATCCTCAAACCTGCCTGCATCCACTGTCACTGTGTGGGCGGGCTTCATCCTGTCCGAGATGTCAGTCTATTTGACCGGAATAGACGCTGCGGCGCTCTGCCTGGCTGGTTAAGATCCCTGCATTCACTTTTCGTTTTCTGAGGTTGCCATGCGCTTTTGCGATTTGCTCGAAGCGGTCCGCCGCGAACCGGAACTGACCATCCCTGCCGAATGGGCACAGGGCCGCGCCAGTTTCGGTGGCCTGGTGGCTGCGCTGCAATACGAAGCCATGCGCGCGAAGGTGCCTGCCGATCGCCCGGTGCGTTCGCTGGCGATCACGTTTGTCGGTCCGGTCGAGCCCGAAGTCCCGGTGACTTTTCAAGTCGATGTGCTGCGTGAAGGCAAAGCCGTCAGCCAGGTGTTGGGCCGGGCCATGCAGAACGGTCAGGTGGTGACGCTGGTGCAAGGCAGCTTCGGCGCCTCGCGAGCGTCGGAAGTGGCCGTGCCAGCCCTTCCTGCCCCCGAGATGAAGCCTTTGGACGACTGCCAGGAACTGCCGTACATCAAAGGTGTGACCCCTGAGTTCATGCGCCACCTGGCGATGCGCTGGAGTGTCGGTGGCCTGCCATTCACGGGCAATACATCGCGAGACATGGGCGGTTGGGTGCGTTTGCGTGGCGATGTGAAGGACGAACCTGTCACTGAATCGCACATTCTGGCGCTGGTGGACGCATGGCCGCCGTCATTGTTACCGCACCTGAAGAAAGTGGCGGCGGGCAGTACGCTGACCTGGACCGTCGAATTCGTGCAGCCGTTGCGCGATGTAAGCACGCTGGACTGGTGCAAATATCGGGTGGAAACCGAGTACGCCGCCGACGGTTACGGGCATGCCGCCGCCAAGCTCTGGAGTGCTGGAGGGGAACTGATCGCGATGAGCCGCCAGACCGTCACGATTTTTGCCTGAAGCCCGCAACGCGGGCTTACGCCTCCAGGTTGTGGTTACGGCGCTGCAAACCCAGTGCCGCAACGACGCCAACCACGCCAATGGCCACGTTGGCCAGGCTCAAGCTGAACACCCCGGACACGATCAAAAGAAACGCAACGATAAACAAAGGTACGGCAATCAGTTGCAGCGCCTGGTGGGTCGATTGCTGCTGATTGGTCGGGTACACGCGCCATTGCCACGCGGGAAGGTTGGGATGACGTTTGCCCATGTTGACTACTCCTCGATCCATGTTGAACACATGGGTTGAAGCATAGGCCGGAGTGGGAAGGTCGGCGAATCAAGCTTGGCTATGGACGCGATAGGGACGACGCCGGGATGCGATGTTGGCCGATCTGACGCCTTCGCGAGCAAACCCGCTCCCGCAGGGAGCTGTGTCGTTCACAAGTCCAATGTGGAAGCGAGCTTGCTCGCGAAGAGGCCCTCAGAGTTTCAACTGCCCAATCGCCTTGCTCAGCTCTCCAGCCAGTTTCGCCAACTCATTACTGGTCGTCGCTGAATCCACGGTCTGCTGCACGGTGTTTTCGGTCACATCACGGATACTCACCACCGCGCGATTCATGTCCTCGGCCACTTGGCTCTGTTGCTCCGCCGCCACGGCGATCTGCGTATTGCTTTCACGCATCTGCGCCACTGCGCCGGTGATATGCGCCAGTGCTTCGCCAGCCTCCTGCGCTTGCTGCACACAGTCGTCGGCCTTGTACGAACTCTCCTGCATGAAATCCACCGCATCGCGCGTGCCGGCCTGCAAAGCGCAAACCATGGTGGTGATCTCGTCGGTCGAGGTCTGCACCCGTTTGGCGAGGTTGCGAACTTCATCGGCCACCACGGCAAAACCACGGCCCATTTCGCCGGCCCGTGCAGCCTCAATGGCGGCGTTGAGCGCCAGCAAATTGGTTTGCTCGGCGATGCTGTGAATCACGCTGACCACGCCGTTGATCTTTTGACTGTCCTCGGCCAGGCGCTGGATCATCTCGGCGGTCTGTTGTACACCGCTGGACAGGCCGGCAATCGAATGCTGCACCCGTGCAACCACTTGCTGACCGCTACCAGCCAGGCCGTCGGCGGTCTGCGACAGATCGCGAGTGGCACCCGCGTGCTGGGCGATGTGATAAACCGTGGCAGTCATCTCGTTGATCGCGGTGGCCGCCTGATCGGTTTCGCTTTGCTGGCCGAGCATGCCGTGGCGCACTTCGTTCATGCTCGACGCCAGACGCGCAGCGCCGACATCCAGTTGCTGCGCAGTGTTGGCAACGGTGGTGACGACGCGCTGATAACCGGCCTGCATCGCGTTGAACGCGTTGGCCATCTGCCCGACCTCATCCTTTCCGGCCAGCGGTACACGGGCTGAAAGATCGCCGCTTTTTTCAACGTGCAACATCACGTCTTTCAACGTGTTGAGCTGGCTGAGCAGGAAGCGGATCAACAACTGCGAAGCGCCGAGCATCGCCAGCATCAGGATGAACACCGCCACGGCATAGTTGGCGAAGCGCTCGCCGAACACTTGCGTCAGGCTTGGGCCGTAGGCGATGACTGCTACTTGCTGGCCGTCGGCACGGCTGAACACTTCGGCGCCCATCAGCGGGTTGTCGCCGAACAGTGGCAGGTGGTTGATCTCGTTCCAGCCGTTGTTGTCGGTGATCTCCAGCAGCGGTTGATCGTGGAGGCGTGGCGCCTCCCCGCGTTTGAAGGTCAGCACTTGATCGGCCTGGGGCAGCACCTGCCCGGCCGGCCAGGCCTTGAGCAAGTGCGCCTGGGCTTGCGCCGACGCTTGTAACGCGAGACTGCGGGCCTGTTGTTCGAGCTGTACGGCGTACAACACCAGCAACAGGGTGGTGACGAAGGCGACCGCGTTGACCGCCCAGAATTTGTATTTCAGCGAGATATTGCTAAGCCAGGCACCCATGGAGGTTTTCTCTGATAGCGGAAACAGCATTGGCAAGGTGCCAGCATTGTGCCGCTATGCAGCTCTGGAAATCTTGATGTGTGTCAACAGCCGATGCTGTCCGGCTGTGCTCGCAAAAGCGTTGTGTCAGTCGCTATTTATTTATCTGACTCAGCGCTCTCGCGAGCAAGCCCGCTCCCACAATGGTTGTTGTGTGTGTCAGGGGAGGGAGGGGAGGTTGAAGAATGCCCGGGCACAAGCGGTCGAGTGCGCGGCGAGGTCTTCCTCGGTTTCACCCCGGTGCAACGCCACTTCGCGCAGCACTTCGGTCAGGTACGCCGGTTCATTGCGGCCATTCTTCGGTTTCGGGCGCAGGGTGCGCGGTAACAAGTAAGGCGCATCGCTTTCCAGCATCAGCCGGCCGCGCTTGATCTCTTTGACTAATGGATGCAAGTGCGTGCCCCGGCGCTCGTCGCAAATCCAGCCCGTGATGCCAATATGCAGATCCAGATCGAGGTAGCTGTACAACGCCTTCTGCTCGCCGGTAAAGCAATGCACCACGGCCGCAGGAAGTTGATCGCGGAAGTCCTTGAGTATCTCCAGCAGGCGCACACTGGCGTCGCGCTCATGCAGGAACACCGGCAATTGCAGCTCAACGGCCATTGCCAGATGTTCTTCGAGGACTTTTTCCTGTTGGGTGCGCGGTGAGAAATCGCGGTTGAAATCCAGTCCGCATTCGCCCACGGCGACCACGTTGGCTTCTTTGAGCAGGCTGCGCAGGCGCCGGGCGCTGTCGGCATTCCAGTCACTGGCTGAGTGCGGGTGAATCCCGGCCGTTGCAAACAGCCGTTGCCCACTGTCATCCAGTTGCTGGCACAGTTCCAGTGCCTGTTCGCTCCCCTCGACACTGGTGCCGGTCAGCACCAGTTGGCTGACCCCGGCGGTGTAGGCGCGGTCGAGTACGGCCTGGTGTTTGTCGGCGAAACTTGGGTTGGTCAGGTTGACGCCGATATCGATGAGTTGCATGGTTGCTACCTCGGGCCGAAGGCCGGAAAGCATACCAGAGCTGTAGATTCATCATAAAAGCCAAGAACTACAACGGCTTATGACTGTCTGTTGAGGCCGCTAGACGGCTTGTGTTGGTATGGTGGCCACTACTGTGCCACTCTCTCGCACTTTGCCAGCGCTCCTGGCGCTCTGTTTTCGTCGGCGATTTTGACCTCTCAGCGGTGAAATCGCCCCGTATTCTTTCCGGAGAGTGGATGATTCGTCCCTCGGTTTTGCTGCTGTTGTGTGGATCGTTACTGCTGCCGATGGCGGCGGTAGCGCGCCTGCCCGGGCCGCTGCAAGCCGTGCCGGCCGCCAAGGTGCGTGACTTGTCCGAGATCCGCGGCAGTCGCGTGCTGCGGGTGCTGGTCAACCAGAGTCGGAACAGCTCCGGCGAAGTCCAGGGGCAGGCCATCGGCGTCGAATACCATCGCCTGCGCGCCTTCGAGCAATACCTCAACGGCCATGCGCGTGACGGCCAGGAAATCACCCTCAAGATCATTCCCAAAGCCAAGGATCAACTGCTCGGTGCCTTGCAGCGCGGTGAGGGTGATCTGGTGGCGCCCGGTGAATTGCTTGATTTGCAAGCCGGCCGTGCGGTCGCCAGCAGTGAGCCGATAGCCAGCGACGTGCCGCTGGTGCTGGTCGGCATCAAGGGCGAGCGGCGCTACACCAGGCTTGAGCAACTCGCCGGCAAAACCCTCGCCTTGCCCACCGGCAGTGCGGCCGGGGAAGCGGTCAGCCAACTCAATCAGAAGCTGGCGCTGCATAAGCTGGCGCCGATCAAGATTGAATGGGTCGATCCGACACTGGCGGTCGAGGATGTACTGGAAATGGTCCAGGGCGGCATCTTTCACCTGACCATCGTCGAACAACCGATTGCCGAGCGCTGGGGCAAGATCCTGCCCAAGCTGCGTGTTGAGCGGCAACTGAGGATCGGCGATCCCGGCGAGGAATACTGGTTCGTGCGCCGGGATGCATCGATGCTGCGGGCGAGCATTGATCGCTTCCTCAGCGGTTACAAGAAGCCGTCGAACGAAGATGTAGCGTTTCTGCGCATCTATCGCCGTCTGTATAAAGTCCACTATCCATTGGCCAAGGCCGACCGTCAGCGTCTGGAGAAACTGCGCCCCGTGCTGCAAAAGCATGCCACGGCGCAGAACATGGACTGGCTGAACCTGGCAGCGTTGGCATTCAAAGAGTCGCGCTTGCAGCCCAGTGCCCGCAGCGGCAGTGGCCCGACCGGGCTGATGCAGATCACCCCGTCCGCAGCGCGGCGGGTCGGTGTGAACAATATTCAGAATCTCGATGCGAATGTGCAGGCTGGGGCCAAATACCTGGCGATGATCCGCCGCAAGTTCTTCGCCAGCCCCAAGCTCAATGAGCGCGAGCGCATGGCGTTCACGCTGGCGGCTTACAACATCGGGCCGGAGCGGGTCCAGGGTATGCGTGCCGAGGCCCGGCGGCGGGGGCTAAATCCTGATCAGTGGTTCTTCCAGGTCGAGCGCATTGCCATGGAGCAGGTGGGAATGGGGCCGGTCAGCTATGTTAATAGCGTGAACAAGTATTACTTGGCCTTCGACCGGGAGCGGGAATCATTGGAGCCCGGTGGGCCGAAAGTTGTCTCACGCAAATAATCTAATAAATCGATTGTTATGGCGAAATATTTGCGCTTTTAACATAGAATTTACTGATTAATATAGCGGCCAATCCACACACACTTCTCGCAAAACAAGGAATGCCCCATGAGCTCTCTGATCAATAAGGTTCTGTTCACCCGCGCAGGCTACGGCTTGACCCTTCTGCGCATCGCTGTCGGCGTGATCTTCGCTGCCCACGGCTCGCAGAAACTCTTCGGTCTGTTCGGCGGTTACGGTCTGGCTGGCACTGCGCAGTACATGGAAAGCCTGGGTCTGACGCCTGGGTATGTGATGGCCACGCTGGCCGGCGGTACCGAGTTCTTCGCCGGTCTGGCCTTGATCATCGGCCTGCTGGTTCGTCCGGCGGCGCTGGGCCTGACGTTCCTGTCGCTGGTTGCGATCTTCACCGTGCACATCAGCAACGGTCTGTTCATGGCCAACAACGGTTACGAGTTCGCTCTGGCGTTGCTCGGTGGCAGCCTTGCCGTTCTGATCGAAGGTGCTGGCAAGCTCTCGGTGGATCGCGCCATCGCCGGTTGAGCGCTCTGACTCACGCCTAAGGCTCGCATTGTGCGAGCCTTTTTTGTTGCGGCTGATTCTTGACACTGATCGGTCACGTTCTCTAGGATGCTGCTCATGCGCCGATTTAAACAGCTACTTGCGGGGCGCCAGGTGACTACAACAGTTGCCGTCAGAAGCCGGAACAGGGCTTCGAAATACCGCTAAAGCGCTGGTTCGGTGTTGCCTCTCACCTGCCACGCAGACTTTTGAGGCAGAGACACGACACGATGAATGCACTACGCCCTCCAGCACGTCCCGCGCCGATCACGGCACATATCACCCAACGCAATCCAAAAATCCTGCTTGGCGGCAAACATCAGCCGACGCTGTTGCGTTATCTCGATGGCTGGCCACGTCGCAGCGGCGGCCCCGCCGCGTTCCTGATCCAGTTTGTCGAGGACGGCGAGTCGCTGGCACGGTTTGCCACTGACAGTTTTGATCTGGCCGTGATTCAGGCGCCGAGCCAGGAAGACGTGCCGCACATGATCACGCAACTGGTTCGCGTCGCACGGCAAGGCTTGATTACCCGTCGCTAGGGTTTTCAGGGGTAGTCGATGGCCACGATGTACACGAACTGTTCGCCAGTCGGTGTCTGTACCCGCACTTCTGCGTCGAGCGCCTTGCCGATCAGGGCGCGGGCCAGCGGCGAGTCGATGCTGATCAGGCCCAGTTTCAAATCCAGTTCATCCGGGCCGACGATGCGGTAGCGCGATGGCTTGCCGTCTTCGTCTTCGATGGTCACCCAGGCGCCGAAGTAGACCTTGTTCGGGTCGCTGGGCTTTTCGCTGACAACCTTCAACGCTTCCAGCCGTTTGGTGAGGAAGCGCACACGGCTGTCGATCTCGCGCAGCATCTTTTTGCCGTAGGTGTATTCAGCGTTCTCCGAGCGATCACCCTGAGCCGCCGCCTCGCTGACCGACTGCGTGACCTGTGGACGGCGCACATGCCACAGTTCATGGAATTCAGCGCGCATCCGCGCTTCACCTTCGGGGGTAATCAGCGCGGTGCCGGCGGTACGGGGAGGGCGATAACGGCTCATGGCAATTTCTTGTGAGTTAGACGGCTGGAGTCTATCAACCCTCGCGCAACACTGTCAGCGGACTTGCGTTGAGTGCCCGACGTGTACCGAAGACGCCCGCGCCCCCGATCAGCGCCGCGCCAATCAGCGGTAGCACCAGCAGCCACGGGTGCGGATGCCACGGCAGATCGAAGGCGTATCGATACAGCACCAGGCTCACCGCTTCCGAACCAATGGCCGCGAGCAGTCCGCTGACCGCGCCGAGCAAACCGAACTCAATGCGACGTGCCTTGATCAGCAACTGCCGCTCCGCGCCCAGTGCTCTTAGCAATGCACCTTGGCGAATACGCTCATCCAGCGTTGCCTGCAACCCGGAAAACAGCACTGCCATTCCCGCCGCCAACACAAACAACAACACGTACTCCACAGCCAGCGTGACCTGGGCGAGAATGCTGCGCAGTTGTTCGAGCAGGGCTTCGACCTGAAGAATGGTCACAGCCGGGAAGGCCCGCGACAGATCGACGATCTGCTGGTCGTGTCCAGGCGCCAGATAGAAGCTGGTCAGGTAGGTCGCCGGCAGATCCTTCAATGTGCCGGGCTGGAAGATCATGAAGAAGTTCGGCTGGAAATTGTCCCAGTTGATCTCGCGCAGGCTGGTGACCTTCGCTTCTCGATTGACCCCGCCAACGCTGAACACCATGTGATCGCCGAGTTTGAGCTTGAGGCTCTCGGCGACCTTGCCTTCCACCGACACCCCGGGAACATCGTCAGTGGGCTGTTCAGTCCACCACGACCCGGCGGTGAGCTTATTGCCGGGCGGCAAGTCGGCGGCCCAGGTCAGGCTCAAGTCGCGTTGAATGGCGCGGTCGCCAGCAGAGTCCTTGCTGACGATCTGCTGCACCGCTTCGCCATTGATGCTGATCAGGCGCCCCGGCACCACCGGATACAGCGGCGCCGCTTGCGCTGACACGTTGATCAGGTGATCGGTAAAGGCCTGTTTGTCGGCTGGCAAAATGTTCAGGGCAAAATAGTTGGGGGCATTTTTCGGCAGTTGATTTTGCCAGGTGTCGAGCAGTTCGCCGCGCAGCAGGGCGATCAAGGCCATGGACAGCAGGATCAGCCCGAATGCCAGCGATTGGCCGGCTGCTGCGAGCGGATGACGCAGCAATTGACCCAGGCCCAGACGCCACGGCAAAGAAGCACGGGCGAGCATGCGCCGCAGGCTTTTGAGCAACAACAGAAGCAAGCCACCCAACACCAATGCGGCGACCACGCCACCGCCGAGCAAGGCAAACGTCAGCAACAGATCAAGGCTCAGGCGCCACATGATCAGGCCCAGCGCGCCGAGCGCCGCGCCATAGACCATCCAGGTGCTCGACGGGATCGGGAGCATGTCGCGGCGCAAGACTCGCAACGGCGGCACTCGTCCCAACGCCGCCAGTGGCGGCAGCGCGAACCCGGCCAGTGCCACCAGCCCGGTCGCGATCCCGGCAAGGGCCGGAAACAGGCCACCTGGCGGAACATCACTCGGCAGCAGATCATGCAACAGCGCGAACAAGCCCAGTTGCGCCAGCCAACCGAGTAACGCACCACTGAGGGCGGCGAACAGCCCAAGTGCCGTCAGTTGAATACTGAACAGCAACATGGTTTCCCGTCGCGACAAGCCGAGGCAGCGCAGTAATGCACTGGCATCGAAACGGCGACTGGCAAAACGGTTTGCCGACAACGCCACCGCCACGCCAGCCAGCAGCACCGCGACCAGGCTGGCCATGTTCAGATAGCGCTCGGCCTTGCCCAGCGCGCCGCCAATCTGCCGATTGCCGTCGCGGGCATCTTGAATCCGCTGATTCGCTGCCAGCCCTGGCTTGATCAGTTGTCGATAGGTTTGCAGTGCTTGCGGTTCGCCGCGCCACAGTTCGCGATAGCTCACTCGGCTACCGGGCTGCACCACGCCGGTCGCGGCGAGATCGTCGAGGTTGATCAGCACGCGTGGCGTCAGGCTATAAAAGTTACCGGCTCTGTCCGGTTCGTAAGTCAGTACCCGTGTCAGCTTCAGGGGCTTCATGCCGACGTCGATGCTGTCGCCGATCTTCAGGTCCAGCGCGGTCAGCAGGCGTGACTCGACCCAGGCTTCGCCGGGCTGGGGTTCGCCTCCGGGCTCTTCAGTTGCGAAGGGGGCCGGGGCGCTTTTCAGTTCACCGCGTAATGGATAGGCGCGGTCTACCGCTTTGATGCTCGACAACTGAATGCCGTTGTCGGTCGCGATGACACTGGAAAATCCCACGACCTGCGCGTGATCAAGGCGTAATTCGGTGCCAATTCTGATTTGTTCCTGACGGGCCGGTGAGCTGCCTTCCAGTACCAGGTCGGCGCCGAGAAACTCGGTAGCGCGCAGCATCATGGCGCCATTGAGGCGGGCACCGAAATAGCCGATGGCGGTACTTGCCGCTACGGCGACCACCAAGGCGAAGAACAACACCCGCAGTTCTCCGGCGCGTGCATCGCGCATGAGTTGACGGATGGCGAGACTCAACAGACGCAACAGCGGCAGGCGTGCCATCAAGGCTCCAGAGGGGCGACCAACAGCCCGGCTTCAAGTCGGATCAGGCGCCGGCATCGATGGGCCAGGCGTTCGTCGTGGGTCACCAGCACCAGTGTGGTGCCGCGCTCCTTGTTCAATTCGAACAGCAAATCGCTGATGCGCTCGCCGGTGTGGCTGTCGAGGTTGCCGGTGGGTTCGTCAGCGAACAGCACGTCAGGCTCGGCGGCAAAGGCTCGGGCAATCGCCACGCGCTGTTGTTCGCCGCCCGAGAGCTGGCGCGGCGAGTGAGTCAGACGCTGGCCGAGGCCGACCCGTTGCAGCAATTCAGTGGCGCGCTCGCGGGCGTCTATACGGCCATCAAGCTCAAGCGGCAGCATGACGTTTTCCAGCGCGTTGAGACTGTCGAGCAATTGAAACGATTGAAAGACGAAACCCACATGTTCGGCACGCACCCGAGCGCGCTGGTCTTCGTCGAGATTACCCAGACTCTGGCCGGCGAGGGTGACTTCGCCGCGGCTCGGTAAATCGAGACCGGCAAGCAGGCCGAGGAGGGTGGATTTGCCGGAACCGGACGCGCCGACGATGGCCAGGCTGTCGCCCTTGTTCAGTTCCAGGCTGAGTTCGTGCAGGATAGTCAGTTCACCTTCCGCGCTGGGAACCACTTTGCTGAGGTTCTTCGCGGTGAGAATGCTTGCGCCCATGGAGAATCCGATGCGTGTGTGGTTTTTGAGTGCTGGCCTGGCCTTGATGTGCATGGCCCAGAACGCAGCGGCGGGTACTGTCCTGATCGTTGGGGATAGTATCAGCGCCGGTTTCGGGCTGGATACCCGCTTGGGATGGGTCTCGTTGCTCGAGCAACGGCTCAAACAGGAGGGTTTCGACGACAAAGTAGTGAATGCCTCCATCAGTGGTGACACCAGTGCCGGAGGCCAGGCGCGGCTGCCCGCGCTGCTTGCAGAGCATAAGCCCGACCTGGTGATCCTCGAACTGGGTGGCAACGATGGCTTGCGCGGAATGCCGCCAATTCAATTGCAACAAAATCTTGCTTCGATGATCGACAGCTCCCGCCAGAGCGGTGCCAAGGTGCTGTTGCTCGGCATGCAACTGCCGCCCAATTATGGCAAGCGTTACACCGACGCTTTTGCCCAGGTGTACGGCAAACTCGCCGACGCAAAAAAGATCCCGCTGGTACCGTTTTTCCTCGACGGCGTGGGCGGTCATCCAGACTTGATGCAGGCTGATGGTTTGCACCCGGCAGTCGGGGCTCAGGGCAAGTTGCTGGAAAATGTCTGGCCTACGCTAAAACCGTTGTTATGAGGCTTTTCTAGCGGCAGGCTTTCGGCTAATGTGGCGCCCCCTTATTCGGAGCCCCCAATGCCACGTTCTGCCTGGTCTCTTTTTGCCTACCAACTGATCGAGCCTGACGAACAGCTGGATCTGTTCGCCTGCCAGGAAGTGCGGGTGCATCTGGTGACCCGTCAACTGGAACTCGGTGGTTCTGCGGATCGGACCCTGTGTGGCAGCCTGCTACCGGCGCAGCCGCGCTGGTCGAGCGTAGATCGTCGGGTGTTTCAGGATCAGCGCCTGTGCTCGCTGTGCCGGGCGATTCTGGAGTCGCAGAAGCGCGGCACCTCACCGATCTGGCCTGAGTTGCGCTTCGAACTCTAAAATCTTGAGTCAATAGGTTGACCGCGTCTTGAGAGCCAGCCTCCTCGCCGCAGGTCTTGTGGCTCCCCGAATTCCCGAGGTGCGGTGTACAATCGCGCGCTCATACCCTTGTTGATCATGCGAAGGATGTTCCGGATGTTGCCGCGCTTTCCTGCCGTCGCCCGCTGCCTGTCTCTTGCCGCCCTGTGTGTGGCCGGTCCCGTTGCTGCATTGGAGTTTCCCCTGCCACCGCCTGGTGAAGACATCATTGGTCAGGTGCAGGTGATCAAAGCCAAGTACGAAGACACTTTCGCTGATCTGGGCACCGCCTACGATCTGGGCTATTCGGAAATGCTCGCGGCCAACCCGGGTGTCGATGCCTGGTTGCCCGGCGCCGGCACCGAGATCGTTCTGCCAACCCGTTTCATTCTGCCGCCGGGTCCGCGTGAAGGCATTGTCATCAATCTGGCCGAATACCGTCTCTACTATTACCCGAAAGGCCGGAACGTGGTGTACACGTTCCCGCTGGGGATCGGTCGTGAGGGCTGGGGTTCGCCAATCGCGCACACATCGATCATTGCCAAGACGCCGAACCCGACCTGGACGCCTCCAGCCTCGATCAAGGCTGAACACGCTGCTGATGGTGATCCGCTGCCCAACGTGGTGCCGGCCGGTCCGGACAACCCGCTGGGACCTTTCAAATTCACCCTCGGCACGCCGGGCTATCTGATCCACGGATCGAACAAGAAATTCGGCATCGGCATGCGTACCAGTCACGGCTGTTTCCGCATGTTCAACAATAACGTGCTCGAGATGGCCAGCATGGTGCCGGTCGGTACCTCGGTGCGTATCCTCAATGAGGCCTACAAGTTCGGGAGCAGTGGCGGCAAGGTTTACCTTGAGGCGCACACGCCGATCGACGACAAGGGCGATCCGTCGGTGGTCGACAAGCACACAGCGGTGATCAACGCGATGCTCAAGCGTGATGACATTACTAACAACCTGCGCGTGAACTGGGATGTGGTGCGTGATGTGGTAGCGGCCGAGGATGGTCTGCCAACCGAAATCGGTACGCCAAACACGTCGGCGCCGATTGTTTCGAACACGCCGATCGACCCGCTGCAGTAAGGTCGGATCCGAACCCGTCGAGCCTTGAGGCATCGACGGGTTTTTTATTGCCAGGACAAAAGTACCGGCAATAAAAAAGCCGACCCAAAAAATGGGTCGGCTTGATAATAATCCCGAAGGACTATTACTTGCGGCTAGCCTTGTCGAGCATGCGCAGAGCGCGCTCGTTAGCTTCGTCAGCAGTCTGTTGTGCTTTTTGAGCAGCAGCCAGAGCTTCATCAGCTTTACGGTAAGCTTCGTCTGCACGAGCCTGGGAGCGAGCAGCTGCGTCTTCAGTAGCGGTCAGACGTGCTTCGGTTTCTTTCGATACGCTGCTGCAACCGGTAGCCAGAACTGCGGCCAGAGCCAGAGCAGAGAATTTCAGAACGTTGTTCATCGTGTTCCCCTTCAAGGACTTTCAATTAAGTGGCTGTCTCCTCGGATTGAGGAAATAGCCGGCGTACATACTACCCATTACTTGTAGTAAGTAAACTGACGTAGCGCAAGAAGCAAAAAAAATTGTAGGCGCTGATTCTTTTTCGAGCAACTTTTAACTGCCCTGTATAAAAAACATCCAGCTACAGGCCCCGCGCTGAGCGAGTCAATGAGAAAAAGTTCCCGTTGTCATGTGCTGTTTTTGCAGAGTTGTCTAAAGTCTTTCTAGATGAATTCGTCCATACTCTTGTTCCGATTCTGCGTGCTGCTTCGCTTATCTTTGTTCATGTTGAGGTGACTTTATAAAAGGCGGCACGTCTTAAGTCTCAACATCCGGCAATGTTCAGGTGAGCGGCCCGGGAGATATCGTCTCCAGGCCATCCCTGCGTCCATCGGAGCAGCCCCCCCCGTCAAGCCGCTTGATGACGAGCGTACCTTGAGCATTTTTGCCAATGGTGCCTACTATTTACAGGTGCTCGATTGCGTGGGATCGGTGTGGCTCTTCTCGTTGTCCATCAGGCACGGGGTGGCGTAGATGTTCCTTCGCCGGAAAAACATCGGTAAGGTAGGGGTCAAAATTCAAGACCCGCGAGGAGTAGTGATGAGCGAGGCGTTGTCCATCCACCATGACCAGGCTGGTCATCAGTTCGAGACCAATGTGGACGGTCATCGTGCCTACCTGACCTACATGGATCTGGGTAAACAGACCCTGGATATCTATCGCACGTTTGTGCCCAACGCCCTGCGTGGCCGTGGCATTGCCGCAGCGCTGACAGAAAGCGCGTTGCAATACGCCGAGGAAATGGGCTACACGGTCATCCCCTCGTGCTCCTACGTCGAGCGCTACATGGAGCGTCATCAGCGCCGCGCTGCGAAAATCTGAACAGCACACACAAAAACGCCGGGCAATGAATGCCCGGCGTTTTTTTATGCCTGTAAAACGCGGATCAACTGCGCTCGCGTTTGGGCAACACATCCTTGAGCTTGGCGTGCATGCTGCGCAGGGTACTCTCGGTGGCGGACCAGTCGATGCAGGCATCGGTGATCGACACGCCGTATTGCAGGTCGGCGAGGTCTTTTGGAATCGCCTGGCAGCCCCAATTCAGATGACTCTCGACCATCAGACCGATAATCGACTGGTTGCCTTCGAGGATCTGGTTGGCCACGTTCTCCATCACCAGCGGTTGCAGGGCCGGATCCTTGTTGGAGTTGGCGTGGCTGCAATCGACCATGATGTTCGGCTTGATCTTGGCTTTGTTCAGCGCCTGCTCGCACAGGGCGACGCTGACCGAATCGTAGTTCGGCTTGCCGTTGCCGCCGCGCAATACCACATGACCGTAGGCGTTGCCTTTGGTGGTGACGATCGATACGCCACCTTCCTGATTGATCCCGAGGAAACGATGCGGGCTGGACACCGACTGCAGGGCGTTGATCGCTACCGTCAGGCCGCCGTCTGTGCCGTTCTTGAAGCCGACGGCCGAAGACAGGCCCGAAGCCATTTCACGGTGCGTCTGGGATTCGGTGGTGCGCGCGCCGATAGCCGACCAACTGATCAGGTCCTGCAGATATTGCGGGGAGATCGGGTCGAGGGCTTCGGTGGCAGTCGGCAGGCCTTTCTCGGCCAGATCCAGCAGCAATTGACGACCGATGTGCAGACCGTCCTGGATCTTGAACGAGTCGTCCAGATACGGATCGTTGATCAGGCCTTTCCAGCCGACGGTGGTGCGCGGTTTTTCGAAATACACGCGCATGACCAGGTACAAGGTGTCGCAGACTTCCTCGGCCAGCACCTTCAGGCGTTCGGCGTATTCGTGGGCAGCCTTGATGTCGTGGATCGAGCACGGACCGATCACTACGAACAGGCGGTGGTCGGTGCCATCAAGAATGTTGCGAATGACTTCGCGACCCTTGGTGACGGTGCGCAGGGCCGCGTCGCTCAGAGGGATATCACGCTTGAGCTGATCAGGAGTGATCAGGGTCTCGTTAGAGGCGACGTTTAGGTCGTTGATCGGTAAATCAGCCATCGTTTACTCGTCAGGTCACGGGTGCCGGCCGCCAGCGATCCCCGCGCGGCGGAACACAGCAGATTTAAGCGCGTCGGGGAGCTGAACCTTAGCGCGTTAGACGCCTGCTCGACAATGGGCACGTCACTGTTTAAAACAGAGCCTAATCCAGCAATGGCTGCGCGAAAGCCTTGCGAACGCTGTCGTGGGAGAACTCGTCGGCATGTTGCTCGATCCAGTGCAGGGCCAACGCCTGAATATCCTGCAGGGCATCGTAAGCATCGTTTATTCGGCAATAGCGTTCGATCTGACACACTTGCTCACCCATTCGCGCACTGAACAGCGCCTGTTCATCGGTGAAGGCGATGCCCACCAGATACCCCTTTTTACGCCGCAGACACCACGCCACATAGCCCGGATAACAGATATCGGCATTGAGCGTCGGCATGCGGATTTGCAGCGCCGTGCCATGGCGCCAGGCGCGGTGATAATTGCAAGCGATCCCGCCGAGGCTGATAGTGTGCAGCTGTTGTCTGGAAATACACTCAGGCTTGAGCAAGGTTAATTCAACCGGCACTTCGTCCGGATGAGGAATGAAACGTCCCATGAGCACAGACTCCCTGTGTCGGCCATTTGACATTGTTTCCCCCAGTATAGTGGTCGAATCGCAGCTGACCGATTTCGACGCTGACCAGCGGCTGTTGGCGATGAACGGCGTTTCGCTGGTGATTTTTACCAGCGTCGGTTGCGCCAGTTGCCGGTATGCCCGTGAGGTCTTGCCCGGTTTGGATCTGACGGTGGATCGCTTGTGCTGGATCGACGCCGGCGAAAACGGTGGCCTGGTGGCGCGGTATCAGGTCTTTCATTTGCCGGCGCTGTTTGTCGTGCGTGACGGCGAGTTCTTTGGGGCATTGCACACGCGCCTGACGGTCGATGCGCTCAACGAGGCATTGGCGCAGGCCTTGGTTCGAATAGCAGAGGAGTTGCCATAAATGGGGACAATCAGCAAACCGGTGGTGGGGATTATCGGCACCGGCGCAATAGGTGGTTTCTACGGTTTGATGTTGGCGCGCGCTGGGTTCGATGTGCATTTTCTGTTGCGCAGCGAGTTCTCGTCGGTCGCCGAACGGGGCTTGCACGTTAACAGTGCGGTGCATGGCCCGCTGACGTTGAGCCCTGTGCAGGCTTATTCTTCGGCCCAGGACATGCCGCCGTGTGACTGGTTGTTGGTCGGCGCCAAGACCACCAGCAATGTGGGTCTTGCCCCCTCGATCATTCAAGCCTCGAAGCCCGGCGCGAAAGTGCTGCTATTGCAGAATGGTCTGGACGTCGAGGACAGCCTGCGTGAACAGTTGCCCGATTCGCTGCACCTGCTCGGAGGTCTGTGCCTTATCTGTGTACACCGCGAAGGGCCTGGGCAAATAACCCATCAAGCTTTGGGTGCTGTGAATGTCGGTTACCACAGCGGCCCGGCCATCGATGATGCCGGACGCATGGCGATTGTCGAAGAGGGCTGCACTTTGTTCCGCGCCGCGGGTATCGACTCGCAGGCGATGCCCGATCTGCAGCAGGCACGCTGGCAGAAACTGGTCTGGAATATCCCCTACAACGGTCTTTCGGTGTTGCTCGGCGCGAGTACCACGCCGCTGATGGCCGACGCCGACAGCCGCGCGTTGATCCAGGCGTTGATGACCGAAGTGGTGCAGGGGGCCAAGGCCTGTGGGCACGACATGCCGCCCGGTTACGCCGAGTACCTGTTCACGATGACCGAGAAAATGCCGGACTACTGGCCTAGCATGCACCACGACTTTTTGCACAAGCGTGCGCTGGAACTCGAGGCGATTTATGCCCGGCCACTGTCGGCCGCGAAAGCGGTGGGCTGCGAGCTGCCACGTATCGAAGCGTTGTATCGCACGTTGGGTTTTATCGACCGCCGCAACGTTTAAGTTTTTTTGTGAAAGGGCGGGTAGGCATGGCCAAGAACATCGATGACAAACTGGTGCTGGCGATTTCATCGCGCGCCTTGTTCGACCTGAGCGAGAGCCACAAGGTCTACCTGTCGAGCGGCGTTGAAGCCTATCGGCAATATCAGATCGAGCACGAAGACGAGATTCTCGCACCCGGTGATGCCTTCCCGTTGGTGGAAAAACTCCTGAGTCTTAACAGTCGCCTCGGTCGTGCTCGGGTCGAGGTGATTCTGGTGTCACGCAACAGCGCCGATACCGGCCTGCGAGTGTTCAACTCGATTCACCATTACGGTCTGGCGATTTCCCGTGCGGCGTTTGTCGGCGGGCGCAGTCCTTATCCGTATCTGAAAGCGTTCGGCTGCGATCTGTTTCTCTCCACCCATGCCGAGGATGTGCGTGCGGCACTGGATGCCGGTTTCGCCGCCGCGACGATTCTATCCGGGGGCGCCAGCCGTGCGGCCAGCGATGAGTTGCGCATCGCCTTCGACGGTGACGCGGTGATCTTTTCCGACGAGTCTGAACGCGTCTATCAGTCCGGCGGGCTGGAGGCGTTTCAAGCCAAGGAACGTGAGTCGGCCCGTGAGCCTTTGCGCGGAGGGCCGTTCAAGGGCTTTCTCGCCGCGCTCAATTTGCTGCAGCGCGAGTTCCCTGACGACGACTGCCCGATCCGCACGGCGTTGGTGACGGCGCGTTCGGCGCCGGCGCATGAACGGGTGATTCGCACGTTGCGCGAGTGGGATATCCGCCTCGACGAATCGCTGTTCCTCGGCGGCCTGACCAAGTCGGCGTTTCTTGAGGCCTTTGCTGCCGATGTGTTCTTTGATGATCAGACCGGCCATTGCGAACTGGCCCGCGAAGTCGTCGCTACTGGCCACGTGCCTCATGGCATCAGCAACGAACCGTCGATCTAAAGCCCCGGTGCTTCAAGACGTTGCGTCACACGTCGTACTCGCCAAGGCACTGCTAAGCTGAATCAAATCTGCGCCATGTTGGCTTGCGAGGGGGTCATATGATTCGTTCGATGCTGTATGCCACTGACCTCGGTCTGTACGCACCGTTAGTGATGCAGCACGCCTTGGCTTTGGCGCGAACGTTCGATGCCGACCTGTACGTCGTGCATGCGGTGGAGCCGATGGGGTTGTTTGCCGAATCGGTGTTGCAGAGTTATCTCGACGAGCAGGCGTTGAACGAATTCCACAGCCAGGGTTTGAAAACAGTCATCGCCAATATCGAGCAGCGGGTACTGGAAAGTTTTCGCGAAGAACTGGGGGACGAGGGCGAGCTGGATCTGCAGCGCATTCGAGCGGTGCGCGTGCTGCAGGGCGATCCGTCGCAGGTGATTCTTGATCAGGTACAGAAACTCTCTGTCGATTTGCTGATCGTAGGAAGTCACAGCCACGGGGTGGGCGCGGAAACGCCGTTGGGGCGCACGGCCGCTCGAGTCCTGCAATTGGCCAAGGTGCCGGTGTATCTGGTGCCACTGGTGGAGCGTCGGCGGCGGGAGGATCGCTAAAGCAGGAATAATGGCGCTTTGATAAAAAAGTTCTAGATTTATTATTCTAACCATTAATATAGTTATATATCGTCGCTGATGCCCGTGGCGTCTACCTGCTTTGAGGGATACATATGAAGCTTCAACAATTGCGCTACATCTGGGAAGTGGCGCACCACGACCTCAACGTTTCCGCTACAGCCCAAAGCCTCTACACCTCGCAACCGGGCATCAGTAAACAAATCCGTCTGCTGGAAGACGAACTCGGCGTCGAAGTGTTTGCCCGCAGCGGCAAGCACCTGACCCGCGTGACGCCGGCCGGCGAGCGCATCATCACCACCGCTGGTGAGATTCTGCGCAAAGTCGAAAGCATCAAGCAGATCGCCCAGGAATTCTCCAACGAGAAGAAAGGCACCCTGTCGATCGCCACGACTCACACCCAGGCGCGTTATGCACTACCGCCGGTGATCAGCAATTTCATCAAGCAATACCCGGACGTGGCGCTGCACATGCACCAGGGTTCGCCGATGCAGATCGCCGAAATGGCTGCTGACGGCACCGTCGACTTCGCTATTGCCACCGAAGCGCTGGAGTTGTTCGGCGATCTGGTGATGATGCCGTGCTACCGCTGGAACCGCTGCGTGGTGGTGCCGCAGGGCCACCCGCTGACCAAGCTGCCGAAGCTGACCCTCGAAGCGCTGGCTGAATACCCGATCGTGACTTATGTGTTCGGTTTTACGGGACGTTCGAAACTCGACGAAGCCTTCAGCCATCGTGGCCTGTCGCCGAAAGTGGTATTCACCGCCGCCGACGCCGACGTGATCAAAACCTACGTGCGCCTGGGGCTGGGCGTAGGCATCGTGGCGAAGATGGCGGTCGACACCAAACTCGACAACGACTTGGTGGTGCTCGATGCCAGCGAGCTGTTCGAATCGAGCGTGACCAAGATCGGTTTCCGTCGTGGTACTTTCCTGCGCGGGTTCATGTGCGACTTCATCGAGAAGTTCGCGCCACACCTGACCCGCGAAGTGATGGCCAAAGCTATCCAGTGTCACAACAAGCAGGAACTGGAAGATCTGTTCGACGGCGTCGAACTGCCCGTTCACTAAGCGCCCGCCTCAGAGCACCTCGGTGACAGTGAACTGTTGCCGGGTGCCCGCCACCAGAATCTCGACCTCATCACCTTCCAGCTTGCCTAGCAGGCTCTTGCCCAGTGGCGAGCGAGGGGTAATGACGGTAATTGGCTGGCCCACCACATCGACTTTCAGGCCCGCCGCATCCGGGGCCAGAAACAGCCACTGCTCGCGCCCCTTTTCATCTTCCAGGCCGAGCAGGGCGCCCACTTCTATACCTCGGTTTTCGTCGTGCGCGCGCAGCGTCAGGTTCTGGCACAGCGCCAGTGACTGGCGAATTTCCTCGACCCGTTTCGCTTGCCCTGCCGCCAGATACGATGCCTCAAGCCCGAGGGTGTCGTACTTGTTTTCGGCGATGTTTTCTTCGTGGGTGGCGGTTTCGTAAGCGGTTTGCGCAGCGCGTTCGGCGATGTCGAGGTCGATGCGCAGTTTGTCGAGAATCAATTGGTGGACAGTGTGCTTGTTCATGATCAATCGCAGAATTGTAAAACGTTGGCGCGGCTTTTTTCGCTTGGCGCGGTCTGGTCCTGTTGCAGCCAGAACTGGCATTTCGGGTTTGACTGGTTGCGGCCGCTGCTGCGTGCCTGATCAAGGCGATTTTGCTGCTCGTTCTTGCGCAGGCTTTCTTCGTACTGCTCAAACAGCGGACTCTGCGGTGCAATGTCTGGTTGTGTCCGGACGGCTGGCGGGTTGGCCAATTGCTGTACAGCCTGGGCGACCGGCGCCAGTTGTTCGTTGAACAGAACGTGTGAAGCCAGCCAGCACGTCAGCGCAATGGCAAGAAAACCCAGCCATATGCCCAGGGCAATGCTGCCGGTCAAATGCAGCGCGCTCAGTTGAACCGGCAAGGGGCGACGCGGGTTAGGACGGTAGGGCATGGCTGCCTCCTGGCGGATGGGTGCGGGCAAATGGTGATTGTCGCACGAAGATTAATCGCCGTCGGCTCTTCTGCATGAGGTCATTTATGCGGACAATCGGTGTTTTGCCAACGGGAGTCTTGAATGCCGGAACCGAAAACCCGCTGGGATATTTTTTGCACCGTGGTCGATAACTACGGCGACATTGGCGTGACCTGGCGCTTGGCCCGGCAACTGGTGGCTGAGCATTCGCTGACAGTGCGGTTGTGGGTCGATGACTTGCGCGCATTCGAACGCATTTGTCCGCAAGTCGATATCAACGCCGCGCAACAATGGCAGCAAGGTGTGGAGGTTCGACACTGGCCAGGCGAATGGCCAGAGACGGACGCCGCTGATGTGGTGATCGCCGCGTTCGCCTGCCAACTGCCGAGTGATTACATGAGCGCCATGGCCGAGCGGGAACAACCGCCGTTGTGGATGAACCTCGACTATCTCAGCGCCGAAGACTGGGTCGTGGGTTGCCACGGCCTGCCATCGGTGAAGTATAAGTCGGTGCAGAAGATATTCTTCTTTCCGGGATTCCGTCCAGGAACGGGCGGATTGTTGCGTGAGCGAGGTTTACTCGAACGGCGTCGGCAGTTTCAGCAAGATCCCCAGGTGCAGCGAAAATTCCTGCACGGTCTTGGGATCGACCGCGTGCCTGAAGCCCAACTGATTTCGCTGTTTGCCTATGAGAACGCTGGTTTGGCCAGTTGGCTCGATGTGCTGGCAACCGATGCAAAGCCAACCCATCTGCTGGTGCCTGAAGGTCGGATACTCGGCGACGTCGCGCGATGGCTTGGGATGGAAAATCTCGACGTCGGGGCGATTCATGTTCGTCAATCGCTGACGGTGCAGGTGCTGCCGTTCGTCCGCCAGGATCAATACGATCATCTGCTCTGGTGCTGCGATTTCAATGCGGTGCGCGGGGAAGACTCGTTCGTGCGGGCGCAATGGGCGGGGCGGCCGATGCTCTGGCACATTTATCAGCAGGACGAAGACATCCATCTGGACAAGCTCGATGCCTTCCTCGCGCTCTACACAAAAGGCCTGTCACCGGCCGCTGCCGAGGCGATGAGCGGTCTCTGGCGAGCCTGGAGCGCCGGTCAGCCGATCGGCGAACACTGGCTCGCGGCCCGTCATCATTGGCCAGAACTGCAGAAAAATGCCGAAGCGTGGTGTCTGGAACAAGGCTTGCAGGCTGATCTTGCCGCGGCGCTGGTACAGTTTTACCTAAATTGGATATGATACGCGGCCTAGATTTTTGTAAATCCCATCCAAATTCGGATATTCGCAATGAAAACTGGTAAAGAACTGAAACCCGGTACCGTGATCCGTCTCGAAAACGATCCTTGGCTGGTTCAGAAAGCTGAATTCACCAAGTCGGGCCGTAACAGCGCGATCATGAAGACCAAGCTGAAAAACCTGCTGACCGGTTACAAGACCGAGATCGTTTACAGCGCCGACGACAAACTGGACGACGTAATCCTCGACCGCAAAGAAGCGACCCTGTCCTTCATCAGCGGCGACACCTACACGTTCATGGACACCACTGACTACACCATGTACGAGCTGAACGCTGAAGACATCGAAGCCGTTCTGCCTTTCGTTGAAGAAGGCATGACCGATGTTTGCGAAGCGATCTTCTTCGAAGAGCGTCTGGTTTCCGTAGAACTGCCGACCACCATCGTGCGCGTAGTTGACTACACCGAAGGTTCGGCTCGTGGCGACACTTCCGGCAAAGTCATGAAGCCAGCCAAGCTGAGCAACGGTACCGAGCTGCAAGTTGCCGACTTCATCGAAATCGGTGACAAGATCGAGATCGACACCCGCGAAGGCGGTTCCTACAAAGGCCGTGCCAAATAAGCACTGCTTTTTGCGGAAAGAAAAAACCCGACCATTGAGTCGGGTTTTTTTGTGCCTGCGATTTGTGCTGTTGCTCATCCTCTGTGGGAGCGGGCTTGCTCGCGAATACGTTGTTGCATCCAGTGAAGGGTTGACTGACAGGACGCCTTCGCGAACGAGCCCGCTCCCACAGGTTTTTTGCGTTTATCTCAAACGGTGGTGTGCAAACGTACATCAACATTGCCACGGGTGGCGTTGGAGTACGGGCAGACTTGGTGCGCCGCTTCGACCAGGCTTTGCGCGTCGGCCTGATCAAGGCCCGGCAGGCTGATGTGCAAATCGATGTCCAGACCGAAACCGCCTGGGATCTGGCCGATGCCGACGTGGGCGGTGATCGAAGCGTCGTCCGGGATTTTGCGTTTGGTCTGGCTTGCGACGAATTTCAGCGCGCCGATGAAGCAGGCCGAGTAACCGGCGGCGAACAGTTGCTCAGGGTTGGTCGCTGCGCCACCGGCACCGCCGAGTTCTTTCGGGGTTGCGAGTTTGACGTCGAGGATGTTGTCGCTGGAGATTGCGCGACCATCACGGCCACCGGTGGAAGTTGCGATTGCAGTGTAGAGAGTTTGCATGGTGTGAGCCTCGTTCAGTGTCGTTTTTTGCGCTAACTGTTTGCGCGCTAAGTAAGTGCGAGATGAATGTAGCTCGCAAATATTTTGTGCGCAAGATAATTTTTTCAAAAAATGTCGGCCCTGATGTGTGAACAGTCCACTAATCATTAAAAGTGCATGATCTGAAAGGAATTTTTGAGTTGGCGCAGAAACATTGTGGAAGCGGGATTGCTCGCGAAGGCGTGGTGTCTGTTAACGAACAGGAATTTGACACCCCGCTTTCGCACGCAAGCCCGCTCCCTCATGGGGGGAGGTAATGGATTCAGGTGAGGCTGTCGTGCAGATGGCTGCGAAGTGCCTGCAACTCAGCTTGCAGATTCTGCAGGCGCTCCAGGGTGAAACCGCTGGCGCCTAGAATGCATTGCGGAACTGTTCTGGCTTGTTCCTTCAGTGCCCGGCCCTGTGCGGTCAATTCGACAATCACCACGCGTTCGTCTTCACGGCTGCGGGTGCGGCTGAGCAAGCCTTCGCCTTCCAGGCGTTTGAGCAATGGCGTCAACGAACCCGGATCCGTCAGCAGTCGTGTGCTGATTTCTCCGACAGTCAGACCGTCCTTCTCCCACAGCACCATCATCGCCAGATACTGCGGATAGGTCAGGCCCAGCGCTTGCAGCATCGGTTTGTAGACCTTGGTCATCATCAGTGAGGTCGAGTGCAGGGCGAAGCACGCCTGATTGTCCAGCAGCAGGTCTTCGCAGGTGTCGCGTTCGGATGTCATGTCAAAGCCTTGATCGGTGATGGTCATGAATCTAGCGTCCGAATGTTTAATGCGCCAGATAATTCTCCAGTTCTAGTGGCGGCCCAGATCACGCTGGAGTGCCAGATCCCACGGCGGTACGGGGCTGAATCGGGTCTTGAGGTATTCCAGCAACAAATGACTGCGCGAATGGGTTTGCCGTTCCATGCGCAACGCGTAGATGCCCGCGGATTCCGGCGCAGGCAGGCCGTGCTCGCAGAACAGCGGCAGCAACTCGCCGCGCAACAGGTACTCGCTGGCGAGCCAGGTTGGCAGGTGCGCAATCCCCAGCCCGGCCAAGGCGCCACACACCAGTGCCTCGGCGTTGTTGGCGCTCATGCGAATGCGTGCGGGACGATGCAGTTGCATCTTCCCGTCTGCCTCGAAACGCCAGGCAAAGGGCGGGGCGAGACCTTCCCAGTCCAGACCGTCGTGTTCACTCAATTGCGCGGGATGGTCTGGCACGCTTCGGCGTTTGAGATAGTCAGGGCTGGCGCAGGCAATGCGCACTATGCTTGCCAGCGGAGTGGCCACCAGCCGTGTGTCGGCCAGTTGTCCGGCCCGCAGCACCAGATCCACTTTGCCCAGGTTCGAACCGCTCATATCGACGAAGCTGTCGATCAGGTGCAACTGCACATCCAGCCCGGGATACAGAACGAGGAAGTCAGCAATGACCGGTGCCAAGTGTCGCCGCCCGAACGCGGCCGGGGCGTCGATGCGAATCAAGCCTTCCGGCGCACTGCTCAGGGAAACGGCTTCGGCGCGGGCCAGTTGCAGTTCGGCGACGATCCGTCGCGCCCGTTCGGCAAAGGCCAGGCCTGCGGGGGTGGCGCGCACGGCGTGTGTGCTGCGGATGAACAACTGGCTGCCGACCGCGCTTTCAAGGCTGTCGATGCGTCGAGCGACTGCCGAAGGCGTCAGTGGATGAAGGCGTGAAGCGGCGGAAAAACTGCCGCTTTCCAGCACATCGAGAAACAGCCCGAGTTGATCGGTCAATTGATTGGGGTTCATGTCGGTTCAACGCTTTTGCGAAATCGGCATAGCCATTGTGCGTTGCTGTGCGTTTCCCTGCCAGCCGCGACTGCGTAGGATGAATCGCCTGACGTAAGAGGAATTTGGCTGTGATGGACTTCTTGTTGTACCTGCTGTTCGGCGCGGCCCTCGGCACACTCGGTGGCATCTTCGGCATCGGTGGCGGCCTGATTGCCATTCCTTTGCTGGGCGTGTGGTTCGGGCTCGACCAGCAGATTGCCCAAGGCACCGCGCTGGTGATGGTGGTGCCGAACGTGATGCTGGCGCTGTGGCGTTACCATCAGCGCAATCGCATCGAACTGCGGCATGCGTTGCCGCTGGCCGTCATGGGCTTCTGTTTTGCCTGGATCGGCTCGATCTGGGCGGTGGGCATCGATGCACAGACGATGCGCATCGGTTTTGTCGCCTTTCTGGTCGTGTTGTCCGTCTATAACCTGGTGCGCATACTAGGCGCGCGGCCAGCGACGACACCCCGAATGCGTTATTCCTGGCCATGGCTGGGTGTACTTGGTGCGGCGTCCGGAACCATGGGCGGGTTGTTTGGTGTCGGCGGAGCCGTGGTGGCGACGCCGGTGCTGACCAGCGTGTTCGGTGCCACTCAGGTGGTTGCTCAAGGCCTGTCGCTGGCGCTGGCGTTGCCGAGCACTGGCGTCACCCTGGTCACCTACGCGGTGCATCACGAAGTTGACTGGATGATCGGCCTGCCACTGGCCATCGGCGGTCTGGCGAGCATCAGTTGGGGTGTGAAAGTTGCCCACGCGATGCCGGAAAAAATTCTGCGTGGGCTGTTCTGCGGCTTCCTGGTGCTGTGTGCGGTGATGCTCGCGATTAAAGTTTGAAGCCGTCGACGATGTGTTCGGCCAGGCACTCGGTAATCGGGGAAGGTTTGTTCAGGTTGCGGATCAGCATGATGCTCGCCTCGGGCAGCAGCGGCAGGTTTTCGTCGGCGCCGAGAATACGCATATCCGGGGTGATCAGGCTTTCCAGTTGGGCGGTGATCGCCAGACCAGCGCTCACCACCGCCATCAGCGCCGACAGGCTGGTGCTGTTGTAGGCGATGCGGTAATCGCGGCCCATTGCGTCCAGCGCATTGCATGCCCACAAGCGACAGAAACAATCACTGTTGAACATCGCCAAAGGCAACGGCGTCTGTTCGTGGGCGCTGAAGTTTTGCGCCTCGGCCCAGACGAAGCGCTCCTTGCGCAGCAGTTGACCAATCTCGTTGCCCGGCTCGCGGGTCACGATCGACAGGTCCAGGTCGGTGCGCTGCAATAGCTGTCTGGTCGATTCGCAATGCACTTCGATCTGGATCAGCGGATAGAACTGCGCAAACCGCGACAGGATTCCCGGCAGAAAGCGCATCACGTAATCATCCGGCGTACCGATGCGCACGGTGCCGACCATGTGCGGCTCGCGCAAGGTGTTGAACACTTCGCTATGCAGTTTGAGGATGCGCCGCGCGTAACCGAGCAGAACCTGACCCTCTGCAGTCAGTCGCACCTGACGGCCATCACGCTCGAACAGTTGGCGCTGCAACACGTCTTCTTCCAGCCGCTTCATTTGCATGCTCACCGCTGATTGCGTGCGGTTGACCATCTCGCCAGCGCGGGTGAAACCGCCCTGATCGGCAATCGCGACAAAGGTGCGCAGGACATCGGTATCGATACTGGGGTAGGCCGACAATTGATGAATCTCCGTGATGAATGCCATCAGAAACATTCGTTGGATTGATCTTAGCGCCAGCGCGAGACTGGGGCCATCCACAACGGAGGGCAATACGATGAAAGGTCAAAAAGTCTATGTAAGCGATGAAAGAGTTCCTGTTCATCTCATCTCGGATCTGCTGCACAAGTTTAGTCGTTGGTACGAGCTTCACCGCGAACGCGAGTTGCTCGCCAGTCTGAGTGACGAAGCGCTGAAAGACATCGGCGTCAGTCGCGCCGACGTCGAACATGAGTCGGTGCGGCCATTCTGGGACGATCCGATGCACAAATGATCAGGGCATTACTACACAAACCACTTTCAGGTGAGGTAGGTTGCGAGCAGACAAGGAGATGCTCATGCCCGCGACACTGTCCTTTTCCCTTAAACAGGCTCGACGTCTGGCGCTGGCTGCCCAAGGGTTCAACGGGCGCCAGCCGCCGACCGTCAAGGCATCGCACCTTAACCGGCTGATCGAACGGCTGGGCCTTTTGCAGATCGACTCTGTCAATGCCGTGGTGCGCTCGCACTATCTGCCGCTGTTCTCCCGTCTCGGTTCCTATTCTTCTGACTTGCTCGACCAAGCGGCCTGGACTTCGGGACGGCGTCGCACGTTGTTCGAATATTGGGGGCATGAGGCATCGTTGCTGCCGCTGTCGATGTATCCGTTATTGGCGTGGCGGATGCAGCGCGCCAAACGTGGCGAAGGCATCTATCAGCAGTTGGCGAAGTTCGGTCGCGAGCAGCAGGACACGATTCGTCGGGTGTTGGCGTCTGTTGAAGCACAGGGTGCTTTGGGGGCCGGCAGTCTGTCGACCCGCGAAGACAAGGCTGGGCCTTGGTGGGACTGGAGCGCGGAGAAGCATGCGCTGGAATGGTTGTTCGCCGCTGGCGAAGTGACAGTGGCGGGGCGACGCGGATTTGAGCGTTTGTATGATTTGCCCGAGCGGGTATTGCCGGCGTCGATCCTGCAGCAGACCCTGCCTGATGAGGCCCAGGCGCAGCGCGGATTATTGCTGCATGCCGCTGAAGCACTGGGCGTCGGCACGGAAAAAGATCTGCGTGACTACTTTCGTTTGAATCCGGCGGATGCCCGTCCGCGTCTTGCCGAACTGGTTGAGGCCGGACAGTTGCTCACCTGTGAAGTGGCCGGTTGGCGGCCAATCGCCTATTGCCTGCCGGAGCCGAAAGTCCCGCGCAAGGTAGCGGCCAGCGCGCTGTTATCACCGTTCGATTCGTTGATCTGGGAGCGTAGTCGCACCGAGCGTCTGTTCGATTTCCGCTATCGACTGGAGATCTACACGCCTCAGGACAAACGGGTTTACGGGTACTACGTGTTGCCGTTTCTACACAACGAACGGATTGCTGCGCGGGTCGATCTGCGTTCCGAGCGGGCATCGGGGCGATTGGCGGTGCAGGCGGTACACGAGGAGGCGGCGGGGCTGGATGACGAGGGGATGCTGGCGCTGGCGGTGAACTTACGGCGGATGGCGCATTGGCTGGGATTGGAGAGGGTGCAGCTTAATTGTCAGCGCGAGAGTGCAGGGCGGTTGCGGGTGGCATTGGCGCAAATTGATGTTGATTGATTGGGCCTTTTCGCGAGCAAGCCCACACTGGATTGGTGTTGTTCACTAAACCAGTGTGGGAGCGGGCTTGCTCGCGAATGCGACCTGTCAGACGCTAGATGCCTGACTGATTCAACGGCGAACCTGCTTCAGCGTCTCAGCAATCAAAAACGCCAGTTCCAGCGACTGATCGGCATTCATCCGCGGGTCACAGTGCGTGTGATAACGATCCGACAAGCCATCTTCAGTGATCGGCCGCGCCCCGCCAATGCACTCGGTGACATTCTGCCCGGTCATCTCGATATGAATCCCGCCGGCATAAGTGCCTTCGGCTCCGTGTACCTGGAAGAACTGTTTCACCTCGCCGAGGATCTGCGCAAAATCACGGGTCTTGTAGCCGCTGCTGGCCTTGATCGTGTTGCCGTGCATCGGGTCGCAACTCCATAGCACCTGCTTGCCTTCGCGCTGAACCGCACGGATCAGTGCTGGCAGGTGATCGCCAACCTTGTTCGCGCCCATTCGCGCGATCAGGTTCAGGCGACCCGGATCGTTGTCCGGGTTGAGCACGTCGATCAGGCGGATCAAATCGTCGGGGTCCATGCTCGGGCCGACTTTCACCCCGATCGGGTTGTTCACGCCGCGCAGGAATTCGACGTGAGCGCCGTCGAGCTGACGGGTGCGGTCGCCGATCCACAGCATGTGCGCCGAGCAATCGTAGTAATCGTTGGTCAGGCTGTCACGACGCACGAAGGCTTCTTCGTAGTTCAGCAGCAATGCTTCATGGGCGGTGAAGAAACTGGTTTCGCGCAATTGCGGCGAGCTGTCCATGCCGCAAGCGCGCATGAAGGCCAGGGTTTCATCGATGCGGCCAGCGAGGTGGCTGTACTTCTCGGCCAGCGCCGAGTTGGCGATGAAATCGAGATTCCATTTGTGCACTTGATGCAGGTCGGCAAAACCGCCCTGGGCGAAGGCGCGCAACAGGTTCAGGGTCGCGGTGGACTGGTGATAAGACTGCAGCAGGCGTTCCGGGTCCGGCACACGGCTTTTTTCGTCAAAACCGATGCCGTTGACGATGTCGCCACGGTAGGCCGGCAGGGTCACGCCGCTGATGGTTTCGTCGTTGGCTGAGCGCGGCTTGGCAAACTGGCCGGCCATGCGCCCGACCTTGACCACCGGGCAGCCCGCGGCGAAGGTCATGACGATGGCCATTTGCAGCAACACTTTAAACGTGTCGCGAATTTTCGCCGCGGAAAATTCGGCAAAGCTTTCGGCGCAGTCACCGCCCTGCAGCAGGAACGCCCGCCCCTGAGTCACTTCGGCAAACTGACGACGCAGTTCGCGTGCTTCGCCGGCAAACACCAGTGGCGGATAGCTGGCCAGCGTCTGCTCGACCTGGCGCAAGTGCGCGGCGTCGGGGTATTGGGGTTGTTGCTGGATCGGCAGGGCACGCCAGCTTTCAGGGCTCCAGGGTTGGTTCATCACGGTCTCTAAGGTTCTACGCACGGAAGGCCATGGTATCAGCAAATTAGTGCGTGACCTGTTCCTGCCCCTTCGCCGACAATCGCCTCTTTGCCACGGCGCCAAAGCGGTGCCATCGCGTCACCGCGCCCGGTGACCATCAGGAGACGAAATGACTGAGGAGCGCGTCGAGCATCTGCTCGCCGAAGTACAGGATGAGTTCGGCGTGATTCGCGTGCTGGAAGTGGCGGATTACCGCTTTCTCGAATTCGGCGATGCAATCGAGCAGAGCTGTGTGTTCACCGCTGATCCGAGCTGGCTGGAATACGACTACACCCGGGCGATGCTGATTGGCGCGTTGTGCCATGAGCGCCCGGAGAGTGCGCTGTTCCTCGGACTGGGCGCCGGTACGCTGACTCAGGCCTGCCTCAGGTTCCTGCCTCTGGAGGATGTCGAAGCGATTGAGCTGCGTCCCGATGTGCCGCGTCTGGCCGTTGAATACCTTGGGCTGGATGATGATCCGCGTCTGTACATTCGCGTTGGCGATGCGCTCGAGTTGCTGCCAACCGCCGAGCCGGCGGATCTGATTTTTGTCGACCTCTATACCGATGTCGGGCCGGGCGTCGGGCACCTTGCCTGGCGTTTCCTGGGTGACTGTCAGAAGCGTCTGAATCCGGGCGGCTGGCTGGTGATCAATCAGTGGGCCACCGATGACGGCAAGCCGCTGGGTGCGGCGTTGTTGCGCGGGCTCTATCACCGGCATTACTGGGAGTTGCCGGTGAAGGAGGGCAATGTAATTCTGATTGTCCCGGCGGATCTCGATCAGGCACTGGACATGCAGGCGCTGACGGCCCGGGCCGAAGCACTGGCGCCGCAGTTGGGGTATTCGTTGCAGTCGTTGATCAAAGCCATTCGTCCGGCGACTTGAGTCTTCAGTGCTGACCCCTTCGCGAGCAAGCCCGCTCCCACACTTGAAATGCATTCCAAATGTGTGAGCGGGCTGGCTCGCGAAGAGGGCCTGAAGAGCACCACATTTCTCAGATCCCTTTGAAGATGCCCGGGCGCCGTTCAACCAGCGACTTGATACCTTCCTTGGCATCCTCACTACTCAGCAACTTTTTCACCAGCGTCGGCAACCCCTGCGCCGCCGCCGTCTCACCTTCATAGCGCGCCTGTCGCGCCGATTGCAACGTCGCCTGTACCCCCAACGGCGCCTGTCGGGCAATCCGCTCAGCCAGTTCAATCGCCCGTGGCAGCAGATCTTCGCTGGCCATCACTTCCTGCACCAACCCCAGCCTTAATGCGTCGTGGGCATCAAACTCATCCCCGGTCAGCAACCAGCGCATCGCATTGCCCCAGCCGGCCACCTGATGAAAACGTAAAGTCGCGCCACCAAAAGGAAAGATCCCACGCTGAACTTCCATTTGCGCGAAGCGGGTATTGCTCGCACACAGGTTGATATCCGCTGCCAGCATCAACTCGATACCAATGGTCAGGCAGTAGCCCTGCGCTGCAACAATCACCGGTTTGCTCACCCGTGGCCCGACGAAAACGCCCCAGGGATCGCAACCGCCGGTCGGAACCTGCCAGCCTTGCGCAAGGGCGGCGCTGGCATTGACCAGATCCAGACCGGCGGTAAAGTGTTCGCCATGCCCGAACACCACCGCTACCCGCGCCTCGCTATCCGCCTCGAACTCGCCGTAGGCCAGGCTCAGCTCATTGAGCAGGTCGAGGTCGAACGCATTGCGCTTGGCCGCTCGGTCGAGGCCGATCAGGTGGACATGACCACGACGTTCTCGGCTGACGCGGCCGGGGCAGGGCTGGTTCATGGCTAAATCCTCAGGCAGGAAGGGCGGGGCAGCGACGGTATGCCGCACATCGGTGAATCGTTTTAGCGTCATCACCCGTAGGGCCGGGCCTTTGAAAAATAGACCTTGGCGCGATTATCCGCAAAACCCCATTACACAGCGGTGACGCACGGATTCAGGCGATAAAAAAAGCTCCCTTTTTGGGCAAAATCCGGTATAGTGCGCGCCGGCCTTTAACCGGGCCGCGTTTAGGTAGCGCAATTTCCCGAAGTCAGCTTCGGCTGCACGTCCGCATTGCGGGCTCTTCCCGGACGATTCTTTTTCTCATTCATTCGTTTTCGCAAATCCCCGCCGACAAAGCTGCCAGGGCGACTCTTGAGTCTCAACACGGCATGCGCAGCTTTGGAGCATGGGTCTTTGCGGATGCACTTAGAGGCAGACCCATGACCCAGGAAACCGGCGGATTCGCCGCTTTTAATCTTAATCCGAATATTCTTGCAGCCGTCGCAGCGACCGGCTACGAAGAGCCTTCGGCGATTCAGCAGCAATCGATCCCGATCATCATGGCCGGCCAGGACATGATTGGCCAGGCGCAAACCGGTACCGGTAAAACCGCCGCGTTCGCACTGCCTATTCTGCACCGCATCGATCCTGCCAAGCGCGAACCGCAAGCCCTGATCCTGGCGCCAACCCGAGAGTTGGCGCTGCAAGTAGCAACCGCTTTTGAAACCTACGCCAAGCAAATGCCAGGCGTCACCGTTGTCGCCGTTTACGGCGGCGCGCCGATGGGCCCGCAACTGAAAGCAATCCGTAACGGCGCACAGATCGTTGTCGCCACTCCGGGCCGTCTGTGCGACCACCTGCGTCGCGACGAGAAAGTGCTGTCGACCGTGAACCACCTGGTTCTCGACGAAGCTGACGAAATGTTGAAACTGGGCTTCATGGATGACCTGGAAGTCATCTTCAAGGCTCTGCCAGCGACCCGTCAGACCGTTTTGTTCTCGGCTACCCTGCCGCAGTCGATCCGCGCCATTGCCGAACGCCACCTGCGCGATCCGCAACACGTCAAGATCCAGACCAAGACCCAAACCGTTACCGCGATCGAACAGGCTCACCTGTTGGTTCACGCTGACCAGAAGACTTCGGCCGTTCTCAGCTTGCTGGAAGTGGAAGATTTCGACGCTCTGATCATGTTCGTGCGCACCAAGCAAGCGACCCTGGATCTGGCCAGTGCCCTCGACGCCAAAGGCTACAAAGCCGCTGCGCTGAACGGTGACATCGCCCAGAACCAGCGTGAGCGCGTTATCGACTCGCTCAAGGATGGCCGTCTGGACATCGTTGTTGCGACCGACGTTGCTGCTCGTGGTCTGGACGTTCCGCGCATCACTCACGTTTTCAACGTGGACATGCCGTACGATCCAGAGTCCTACGTTCACCGTATCGGCCGTACGGGTCGTGCCGGTCGCGAAGGTCGCGCATTGCTGCTGGTAACTCCGCGTGAGCGCCGCATGTTGCAAGTGATCGAGCGTGTAACCGGTCAGAAAGTGGCTGAAGTACGTCTGCCGGACGCTCAGGCTGTTCTCGATGCGCGCATCAAGAAGCTGACCAACAGCCTCTCGCCGCTGGTGGCTGATGCCGAGTCGACTCACGGTGAACTGCTGGATCGTCTGACTGCCGATATCGGCTGCACGCCGCGTGCTCTGGCTGCTGCTCTGCTGCGCAAGGCCACCAATGGCCAAGCGCTGAACCTGGCTGCAATCGAGAAGGAGCGTCCACTGGTGCCGAACAATGCACCGCGTGGCGACCGTCCTGAGCGCACCGGTGATCGTCCAGATCGTGGTGACCGCGAGCGTCGCGCGCCAATGCCTTTGGGCGAAGGCCGTGCTCGTTGCCGTACCGCGCTGGGTGCGCGTGACGGTATCGCTGCGAAGAACCTGCTGGGCGCTATCCTCAATGAAGGTGGTCTGGCCCGTGAAGCGATCGGTCGCATCCAGGTGCGTGACAGCTTCAGCCTCGTCGAGCTGCCGGAAGATGGTCTGGACAAACTCCTGACCAAACTGAAGGACACTCGCGTTGCCGGTAAGCAGCTGAAACTGCGTCGCTATCGCGAAGATTGATCCGCTCCTGGCTGATTGATCGAACATAAAAAATCCCCGACTGGTTCGGGGATTTTTTTTGCCTGTTTTATGGATTCACATCAATCCATGTGGGAGCGAGCGTTCTCGCGAAAGCGTCAGCCGAAACGATATATATCCATCCCCAACGCCCCCATCGTGAACCCCTTGTGCGCCACACTGAACTCGCCTCCGGCACCTCGCGCAAAATACAGCGGCAGCAAATGCTCATCACTCGGATGGCTTCGCACCGCGTTGGGCGCCTGCTGACGGTAGTCGTGCAGCGCAGCCTCATCGTTGGCTGCAAGTCTGTCGATCATCCAGTCACGGAAGGCCTTGGCCCATGGCTCGACACTTTCCGCACCGGCATGCCAGTCCAGCTCACGCAGGTTGTGAGTGATGCTGCCAGAGCCGATCAGCAGAATCCCTTGTTCGCGCAGGCTTGCCAGCGCACGGCCGACGCGTGTTTGCAGTGCCGGACCGCCGCGACTCGGTAACGAAACTTGCACCACTGGAATATTTGCCTCGGGATACATCAGGGACAGCGGCACCCAGACGCCGTGATCGAACGGGCGCTGTGGATCGAGGCGCACGGGGAGACCGTTGATGGTCAGCAGATCGGCGACCTCGGCAGCCAGTTGCGGATTGCCCAGCGCCGGGTACTGCACTTCAAACAGGGCGCGCGGGAAACCGCCGAAGTCATGCAATGTCTCGGGTTGCGGATGGCTGCTGACCAGCAATTCGTGACTCTCCCAGTGTGCGGAGACAATCACGATGGCTTCGGGCCAGGGCAATTCGGCGGCCAGTCGTGCGAGGGCTGGGCCGCTGGCGCCGGGCTCCAGCGCGAGCATGGGCGATCCATGGGAGATAAACAGGCTGGGAAGCATGGACGGGTTCCTGAGCGGTAAGATGGGCCATCTTCAGTCAGTTCATTGATCTAAATCTAATATAAGTTTTAACGCTTTTTGATCGATTTTTTAGGAGCGACACATGCAGCCTGAGTTTTGGCACAAGAAGTGGGCATCTGACCAGATCGGCTTTCATCAGCCTGAGGTGAACCCCCATTTGCAGCGGCACTGGCCGGATCTGTCGATCCCTGTATCGGCCCGCGTACTGGTGCCACTGTGTGGGAAAAGTCTGGATTTGCTGTGGCTGGCCGGGCGTGGCCACAAGGTTTTAGGGGTTGAGCTGTCGGAAAAAGCTGTCGAGGATTTTTTCAGCGAGCAGCGGGTGTCCCCGCAAATCAGCGAGAGGGGCGTATTCAAGGTATATCGCGCTGGATCTATCGAGCTTTGGTGTGGTGATTTCTTTGCACTGAAAGCGGACGATGTCGCCGATTGCGCAGCGCTGTACGACCGGGCAGCGATGATCGCGCTCCCGTCACCGATGCGTGAGCAGTATGCGGCGCACCTTCAGCAGATCTTGCCGCAGGGCTTGCAAGGATTGTTGATTACGCTGGATTACGATCAGTCACAGATGTCCGGGCCGCCGTTCGCGGTGTTGGACGATGAGGTGCAGCGGTTGCTGGGCGGCGGTTGGCAGGTGCAAGTGCTCGAACAGCAGGATGTGCTGGGGGAGAGCTGGAAGTTCTTGCAGGCGGGCGTGACGCGGTTGGAGGAGAGGGTTTACCGTATTTCCGGTCATTAGTTGTTTTTCGGCAGTACTGACGTTATCGCTGACTTGCCAGCGATGACGTCAGCCAGAGCAGCCCATGACTCGAAGCAATAAAAAAGACCCGCATCACTGCGGGCCTTCTTTTTTTACGTGAGCTGGATCAACCGCGACGACGCAAAGCGTCGATACGCTCTTCCAGAGGCGGGTGACTCATGAACATGCGGGCGAAGCCCTGCTTGATACCACCGTTGATGCCAAACGCACTCAGGGTGTCCGGCATGTGTACCGGCAGGCCCTGTTCGGCACGCAGGCGTTGCAGTGCACCGATCATCGCGCTGGTACCGGCCAGACGTGCACCGGCTTCGTCGGCGCGGAATTCGCGTTTGCGCGAGAACCACATGACGATCGCACTGGCCAGGATGCCCAGTACCAGTTCGGCGAAGATGGTGGCCACGTAGTAGGCAATGCCCCGGCCTTCTTCGTTCTTGAAAAAGAACTTGTCGACGAAGTTGCCGATGATCCGCGCGAAGAACATCACGAAAGTGTTTACCACGCCCTGGATCAGCGCCAGGGTCACCATGTCGCCATTGGCAACGTGGCCGATTTCGTGAGCCAGCACGGCTTTCACTTCATCGGGCGAAAAACGCTCGAGCAGGCCCTGACTGACGGCGACCAGTGCGTCGTTCTTGTTCCAGCCAGTGGCGAACGCGTTTGCTTCGTAAGCGGGGAAAATACCGACTTCGGGCATCTTGATCCCGGCTTCGCGGGACAATTGCTCGACGGTTTGCAGCAGCCATTGCTCATGCCGTGTGCGTGGCTGGCTGATGATCTGGGTGCCGGTGCTCATCTTCGCCATCCACTTGGAGATGAACAGCGAGAACAGAGAGCCGGCGAAACCAAAGACTGCACAGAAAACCAGCAGCTGACTGAGGTCGAGATCAACCCCGTTGGCCGCCATGAACCCGTTGAAGCCAAAAAGGCTCAGGGTGATGCTGGCTATCAGCACGACCGCCAGGTTAGTGGCCAAAAACAGCAGGATGCGCATCATGGTTGTAGAAATCTCCTCAAGCTAAAGATGTAGCGTAGTGCGGGGTATATAAGGTGCTGCACCGGGCTATTCAACCGGGTGACTATTTCAAACTGTGTCCTACAGCGATTTCTTCGGCGCACGCCCCGTTTCCCACAACAGACACTGATACGGACGACACGCAGCCGCGACCCGTCGCCATGGCGTCAGGCGTATATGGCGGGTACGAATCGCAAGTGTAGAGGGCGTGTGGAGGAGGGGAGCGCAGAAGTGTTGCTGAATCAGACAGTGCGCAACGTTCGGGCCGTTGCGCACTGCTGGCCATTTACTGGCGGTAGGACTTGAGGAAGTTGCCGATGCGGCCGATGGCCATTTCGAGTTCGTCGACTCGTGGCAGGGTGACGACACGGAAGTGATCCGGCCACGGCCAGTTGAATGCCGTGCCCTGCACCACCAGCAACTTCTCGGAGAGCAACAGGTCAAGGACGAATTTTTCGTCGTTGTGGATCGGGCAGACCTTCGGGTCGATCCGTGGGAACGCGTAAAGCGCACCCATCGGTTTGACGCAGCTCACACCCGGGATATCGTTGAGCAGTTCCCAGGTACGGTTGCGCTGTTCCAGCAGGCGACCTTGCGGCAGTACCAGATCATTGATGCTCTGATAGCCGCCCAATGCGGTCTGGATCGCATGTTGGCTCGGCACGTTCGCACACAGACGCATGTTGGCCAGCATGTCGATGCCTTCGATGTAACTCTGGGCGTTGTGTTTCGGTCCGGAAATCGCGATCCAGCCAGAACGGAAGCCGGCCACGCGATAGGACTTCGACAGGCCGTTGAAGGTCAGGCACAGTAGATCCGGGGCCAGGGACGCGGTGCAGATGTGCACGGCGTCGTCGTACAGAATCTTGTCGTAGATTTCGTCGGAGAACACCACCAGGTTGTGCTGACGGGCCAGTTCCAGCATGCCCAGCAACACTTCCTTCGAATACACCGCGCCGGTCGGGTTGTTCGGGTTGATGATCACCATGGCCTTGGTGTTCGGGGTTATTTTGGCCTTGATGTCGGCCAGGTCCGGGAACCAGTCGGCACCTTCGTCGCACAGGTAGTGTACCGCGTTGCCGCCGGCCAGGCTCACGGCAGCGGTCCACAGCGGATAGTCTGGCGCCGGCACCAGCACTTCGTCGCCGTTGTTGAGCAGCGCCTGCAGCGACATCACGATCAACTCGGAAACGCCGTTACCCAGGTAGATGTCTTCAATGCCGACACCCTCGACCTGCTTTTGCTGGTAGTACTGCATCACGGCCTTGCGCGCACTGAACAGACCTTTGGAATCGCTGTAGCCTTGCGCGGTTGGCAGATTGCGGATCACATCCTGAAGGATTTCGTCCGGCGCTTCGAAACCGAACGGCGCCGGGTTGCCGATGTTCAGCTTGAGGATGCGCTGGCCTTCCTCTTCCAGTCGTTTGGCGTGCTTGAGCACCGGGCCGCGAATGTCGTAGCAGACGTTGGCGAGCTTGTTCGATTTGCTGAACTGCATGGCGATGTGATCCCGAAAATGAACGATCCAGACGGCGGATGGACAACCGTGCTGGGATTCCTGCGTCTTCGTACAGGCGAATGTCTTGAGGCATGGTGCCCAGAATCCGTTTGAATGCGCCCGGTCTGGCTGCCAGACTGGCGTGTGACGAGGCGCAATCATACGTGCCGCCCGATCCGTGGAAAAGGTACAGATCGGGCTTTTTCAGCCGCTGAGGTGTGATGATGGAAAAGTTGGAAAAAACCCTGGAAGAATGGAAAGCCATGCTTGATCCGCAGCAGTACGAGGTTTGCCGCCTCAGTGCGACCGAGCGACCGTTCTCCGGCAAGTACAACGCCACCAAAACTGATGGTGTTTACCACTGCGTCTGCTGTAACGAGCCATTGTTCGACTCCACGACCAAATTTGATTCCGGTTGCGGCTGGCCGAGCTTCTACGCGCCAATCGGCGAAGGTGCCATGACCGAAATCCGCGATATCAGCCACGGCATGATTCGTACCGAAGTGAAATGCGCGTGCTGTGATGCGCATTTGGGGCACGTCTTTCCGGACGGTCCGCCCCCGACTGGTTTGCGCTATTGCATCAATTCGGTGTGCTTGAATCTGGAGCCCCGGGAGTAGGAGTTTGGGCGGCCCAAGGGTCGCTCTTCGAATAATTAAATTGTATGCAATTAAATTGTTCGCTATTTTTACGGCTTCTTCCTGATTTCAGAGCGCGCCCCATGAGCGACAACCTGCTGAATATCCCTTGCACCACCATCAAGGGCGAACAAAAGACCCTGGCCGATTTCGCCGGTAAAGCGGTGTTGGTGGTCAACACTGCCAGCAAGTGCGGCTTCACCCCACAGTACAAGGGGCTGGAGGAACTGTGGCAGACCTACAAGGACCAAGGCCTGGTAGTTCTGGGCTTTCCATGCAATCAATTCGGCAAGCAGGAGCCGGGCAATGAGGGCGCGATCAGTGAGTTCTGCGAACTGAATTTCGGTGTCAGCTTCCCGCTGTTCAAAAAGATCGAAGTCAACGGCGCAGGCGCCCACCCACTGTTTGTGCAATTGAAGAAGCGCGCTCCGGGTGTACTCGGTTCTCAGGGCATCAAGTGGAACTTCACCAAGTTCCTGATTGGTAAAGATGGCCAGTTGGTCAAGCGCTTTGCGCCGGCCACCAAGCCGCAGGATCTGAGCCGCGAGATCGAAGCCTTGCTCAAATGAACAGCCTGTCCGTCGATTCGCTGAACCTCGACAGTCAGTTGTGCTTCAAGCTGTATGCGGCTTCTCGTGCGGTGATCCGCGCCTACAAGCCGATGCTCGATCAGCTTGGCCTGACCTACCCGCAATACCTGGCGATGCTGGTGTTGTGGGAATGGCAGGACAGCGCGCCAGAGCAACCGACGGTCAAGGCACTTGGCGAGCGACTGGCGCTGGATTCCGGCACCTTGACCCCATTGCTCAAGCGGCTGGAGCAATTTCAACTGGTACAGCGCCAGCGCTCTGTGCTCGATGAGCGTGAGGTGCATCTGAGCCTGACGGCGGCGGGGCAGGCGCTACGCGAGGAGGTCGGGCCACTGAAGGCCCGTCTGCTGTGCGACAGCGGTGTGGATCTGGACCGATTGAATGGCTTGCGCGACGGACTCGATCACTTGCTGGGCCAGATCAAAGCGCTGGCGTAGTCGTGATCCATTGGTCCAGCAATGCCGCCAGCTCTTCGCGGCGAAACGGCTTGGCCAGGTAGTCACTCATGCCCGCCGCCCGACAGCGTTCACGCTCCTCGGACATAGCGTTGGCGGTCAACGCGACAATCGGCAGGTTTGGCCAGCGTCCGCTCTGGCGAATCTGTCGGCTCGCTTCATAACCGTCCATCACGGGCATGTTGCAGTCCATCAGCACCAGATCGAATTCCTGATACTCCAACTGATCCAGCGCTTCGGCGCCATGGGCAGCCACCACGACATCACAGCCAAGTTTGCCGAGCATGCCTTTGGCCACCAGTTGATTGACCGGGTTGTCCTCGACCAGTAGCACACGCCCACGTCTGACGGGGGGCGAAGTTTCGAGTTGTGCATCGTTGATGGTGGCGACCTCCGGGTTCAAGGTGCGCCGCAGATTCTGATAGAGCGCGTTACGCGCCAGTGGTCGGGCCTGTTGTTGCAGCGGGGCGAGGGCTGCCGCTTCTTCGCTGGGCAGGAAACTGCCGTAGGCGGTCACCAGCAGGATCGGAGCGGTGAGTGTCGGACGCAGCCCGAACAGGCACTCGGGGCAGTCAGTGATCAGTACATCGGGCGACAGCCCCAGCAGCGAGTCGTCCATAGTGCGTTGTTCGTACGCAAGGCCCCAGACCGGCAGCAGATTTTTCAACAACTCTGCCAAGCCGCTGCTGGCGGCGGTAATGGCGAGGACTTTGCCATGCAGAAGCGCCGGAGCCAGTGCTCGGGTATGGCAGGGCAGCGGTAGCTCGGCGCAGAACTGGCTGCCGAAACCGGTCTCGGAAGTGATACTCAGGCGTCCCTGCATGGCTTCGCAGAGGTTGTAAGTCAGCGCCAATCCCAGTCCGGTGCCGCCGTACTGGCGGGTAATGCCGGCACCCGCCTGAGTGAACGGCTGGAAGATCTTCACCTGTGCTTCCTGTGCGATACCGATACCGGTGTCGCAGACTTCGATACGCACGCCATCCTTGTAGGTCGACAATCGCACATCCACCCGCCCGAAGCGGGTAAATTTCAGGGCGTTGGACAGCAGGTTGCTGACGATCTGCCGGACCCGGGTCGGATCGCCCAGCACCAGTGCGGGGAAGTGCGGATCAATCAGGCAGGTCAGCTCGACGCTCGGCGCCGCGTTCTGCGACAGCAGGTTGGCGGTGTCCTCGATCAATGAGCCGAGGTCGAACGGGATGTGCTCGAGCTCCAGTTGTCCTGCATCGAATTTAGACAGGTCGAGAACATCGTTGAGCAACTCCACCAGCACTTTGCCCGAGTCGTGGGCGATCGATAGCTGTTGTTGTTGCTCGGCATTCAGCGGTCCGTCGAGTGAAAGCGCGATCATCCCCAGCAGACCGTTGAGTGGCGTGCGGATCTCATGGCTCATGTTGGCCAGGAACGCCGACCGTGCTTCGGCCATCTCCAGCGCCGTGCTGCGGGCGACTTCGAGCTCCTGATTGGACTGGCTGAGCCGGGTATTGATCGCTTTGAGTTCGGCGGTCCGCGTCGAGACGATGTCTTCCAGTTGGCCGAGGTATTCGGTCAGACGGTTTTCGGCGTTGCGCCGCTGCTGGATCTCGGTGGCGATGTTCTCGAATTGCTGATTGGCGACTTTGACCAGTACGCCGATTTCATCGTTGGCATGCCCGGCCGGGCATTCCAGCGTGGCCGCTTCGGCGCTGCGAGGGTCACGTCCGCTGAGCTCGCGAATGACGCGAACCAGCGGTTTGGTCAGCATCACGTAAAACAGCGCCAGCAGAATGCCGGTCAGGATCAGGCTGCGCGCGAATCCATTGAGCAGTGTGACCTCGGCCCGGCGCAGGAAGCGGCTGCCGTACGTGTAGGTGTCGACTTCAAGACTCAGGATCCCCAGCGATTCGTTGGGCAGGTGATCCAGATACAGGCGATCTTCGAATTGACGCTTGGCGCCGAAGAGGAAATCGCTGATCACCCGATAGCCGTTTTGCAGCTCCGGGCGTTTGACACTGGCCAGCTCCGTATTGTTGTTGTCGATCAGTTGCGCAGAAATGATTGCCGGTGAGCGCAGCAGGCCCAAGGCGAGTTCCTGGGCCAGTTCGGCATCGATGTTGTAGGCAATGCGTGATGCCGGGTTATGGCTGATCTCCAGCAAAGACAGGATTTCACGGTTGATGGCGGCGTCTTCACTGGCATAATCGATGCCGATTTGCAGTAGGCTGAGCAGCGTGCCGAGAATGAACCCGACCAGCACAGTAAGCCGGGCTTGTTTGTATGACAGCCGGTGAGTGAATTTGATATCCATGGGGTGTTGAACCACTTCCGTTTCCCTTCGCTGCTCAAGCATAGTCGATCATGTACGGATACCGAGGTTCCCGAATCGCCTTGTAACAAGGCTCGGCGCGGGAGTTTTGATCTGAGTGTCGTCGCTGGATCGCCATCATCACTGTGAAAGGGCCCGAGGAGAAGACGTGGATTCCCGATTGAATGCTTTTCTTGAACGTGCCGAGTCTGTTCTGGCGCGGATCGAACCGTTGTTGCCGGTGCCTCGTCCTCTCATCGACTGGGGGACTTGCCTGGCTGCGCGCTGGCAGCGTGACGGACGCAGCGGTTTTCTGCTGCCGCTGGAGGTCAGCCTCGACATGCGGCTGTCCGACCTGATCGGTGTTGACCGTCAGCTTGAGCAACTGGGGCGCAACACCCGGCAATTCCTCGACGGCATGCCGGCCAACCACGCTTTGCTCTGGGGCTCGCGCGGCACCGGCAAATCCTCGCTGGTCCGGGCGTTGCTCGCCGAGCACGCCAAGGCCGGCCTGCGCCTGATCGAGATCGAGCGCGACCATCTGGCCGACTTGCCGCGCGTGGTCGAGCAGATTGCCAAACTGCCGCAACGTTTTGTGCTGTTCTGCGATGACTTGTCGTTCGAATCCGGTGAAGGTGATTACCGCATTCTCAAAAGCGTGCTTGACGGCTCGCTGGAGCAGGCGCCGGACAACGTCTTGCTGTACGCCACGTCCAATCGCCGTCACCTGGTGCCGGAGAAGGAAAGCGACAACGAAAACTGGACACGCGTCGACGGCGAACTGCACCCCAGTGAGGCGGTGGAGGACAAGATCGCGCTGTCGGATCGTTTCGGTCTGTGGCTGTCGTTTTATCCGTTTACCCAAGAACACTTCCTGAATGTTGTCGAACACTGGATCGGCCAGTTGGCCGCCAAGGCTGGCCTGAGCTGGCAGCGCGACGAAGCACTGGACATCCTTGCCGTGCGTTGGGCCACCGGCCGCGGCAATCGCAACGGACGTTGCGCGTACCAATTCGCCCGTTATTGGGTGGGACTGAAATTGTTGGAGCACAAGGCATGATTGATTTGCAACAAAGCGGCCAGGGCCTCGAAGGCTATGGCATGTTGGCCGCGCAACTGGAGTCGCTGCTGGCCGATGAGCGCGATTTTATCGCCAACGCTGCGCAGTTTTCCGCGTTCCTGTTCAACCAGCTCGAGGATCTGAACTGGGCGGGTTTCTACCTCAATCGCCACGAAGAGTTGGTGCTCGGCCCGTTTCAGGGCCAGATCGCATGCGTGCGTATTGCGTTCGGGCGCGGTGTCTGCGGTGCAGCGGCGGCAACCTTGCAGACCCAGCGGGTTGAAGACGTTCACGCGTTTCCCGGTCATATCGCCTGCGACAGCGCCTCGAACAGTGAACTGGTCGTGCCGCTGGTCAAGGAGGGGCGCCTGATCGGTGTTCTTGACCTCGACAGCCCGAAGCTTGCGCGATTTGGCGCCACCGATCAGACGGGTATCGAGCAACTGGCGGCGATCTTCCTGCGCCTGACCGACTGCTGATCACGCGCCAAGGCCGGCCTTTTGCAACAGGCTGGCCGTATCCACTGAATCAATCTGGTGGGTGTCGAGAAAACGTTCGGCGTACTGCATGTACACGCCGTCGTTGATGAACAATCCAAACAACTGCGCATCGATGTGCGCCTCGCGGCACATGGTAGCCATGATCCCCAGAGCCTCGCTCAAGGACTTGGCTTTCTTGTAGGGACGATCGGCCGCAGTGAGTGCCTCGAAAATATCGGCGATCGCCATCATTCTTGCTGGCAGGCTCATCTCTTCGCGCTTAAGGCGTTTCGGGTAACCGGTGCCGTCCATTTTTTCATGATGGCCACCCGCGATTTCGGCAATGCTGTCGAGGTGGCCGGGGAAGGGCAGGTGACTGAGCATCATGATCGTCTGCACCATGTGGTGATTGATGATGTAGCGCTCTTCGCGGGTCAGGGTTCCGCGCACGATGCTCAGGTTGTACAGCTCGCCGCGATTGTATTTGTAGCGCGGTACATCCAGCTTGAAGCCCCACGGATTGTCGTCCGCAATCAACTCGTTTGCGTCGCGTTCAAGTAAATGTTCGGGTTTGTCCGCCAGCAACTTTTCGTGTGCTGGCAAACTCTGCACTGGTGTTTTCGCCTGACGCTTGTTTTCTTCCCATGACACGCCTAAACGGTCATCCAGCGTCCGCACCCATGTGCGTTGGGACAGATCATGCAGGCGCTGCAGATCCGCTTCGGCCATCGCTTCACTGCCCAGGTTGCAGCGGGCCACAAAGGCAAAGTCTTCGTCCAGTGCGTACAGGGTTGCATCGCGTCGTTCGGCCAGTGAGGTTTCGTCTCCACCCAGGGCCAGGGCCTGCCAGTAAATGATCCAGGCATCGCGCTTGAGCACTTCGAAACGGGTGCGGATTTCGTGGATGCGGTCGTTGAGGGTTTCCAGTTTGGTGGCCTTGTCGACCACGTATTCCGGCGTCGTGACCTTGCCGCAGTCGTGCAGCCACGCGGCAATGTGCAAGGCTTCCCATTCATCCTCGGTGGGTTGATAGGCCTTGAAGGCGGGCGCCTGGCTCGCCGCAGCGGCCTGGGCGAGCATCAGGGTCAGCTCTGGCACTCGTTGACAATGCCCGCCGGTATAGGGGCTCTTGGCGTCAATGGCCCCGGCGAGTAACTGAATGAATGCATCGAGCAGTTGTTTCTGTCTGGCTTGCAGGCGTTGGCTCTCGATACTCACAGCCGCTGCACCGGAGACTGCCTGCAGGAAGGCAATGCGGTCGGGCCGCAGTTTTTCGAGGTCGGCCGGGGTGCCGCTGTCGTTGATCAGCAGGATCAGCAGCCCGATGGTTTCGTTATGGCGGTTGTGCAGGCGGATGCCGATCAGATGGATGCGCGGCGAGGCCATTGCCAGCAAGACTTTCTGCAGATCCCCGGCCTGATCGACACCCATGTTGCTCACCACATTGTCGGTGCTGACCAATTGTTCAAACCATGCAGGGCCTTGGCTCTCGTGCAGGTCGTGCCCCTGAATATCGAACGCCTCCAACGCTTGAGGTGTGCCATTGATCACCAGCCCGTAAGGCTCCATGCGGCTGTCATCGTTTTCACGCAGATAGATCAGCCCTGCCTGAGCCTGGGCGATCTGCACCGTTTCGAACAGTACCCGTTGCAGCAGCGGTGCGAACCGGGTTTCGGCCCCCAGGGTGTCGGTTATCCGGAAGAAACTTGCCAGGGTATCTTTCATTCGGGCCATCGACACGCTCAATTGGTCGACTTCAAGTACCGGAGAGCGCCGGGCCAGTGGAAAGTTGAAATCGAAACTGCGGATCGCGTCCGCTTCCTTTACCAGCGCATGCAGCGGTTTGACCAGAATACGCGAGATCACCCAACCCAATGGCAGGCACAACAACAAGGTGCCCAGGGTGATCAACGCACCTTGCCAGCGCATGCGATAGGCATCGACCAACAGTTCGTCTTCCGGCACGAGCAACGCCAATTGCAAACCTTTCGGGCCGCCTTCCTGAATGCTGCTGCGCGCGACGATCCATTGCCGGCCGTTCGCTTCCAGTCGATTGCCCGTGTGTGCACCAGACAGCAGCGCATGGAGGCTGGGGCTCAAGTCGGCCGCCCTGGCCAGATGCGCGGTGCGGTCATCGACGATCAGGCGGCTGCTATCGGGATAAGCCACGGCATTGCCGTTGGCATCGAACAGGACAATTTCGGTGGAAGGCGTGACGACATGCTTGCTCAAGGTGGCAGACAGGGCGGCCAATGTCAGGTCGGCGCCAATCACCGCATTCTCGCCACTGCGTCGGGCCAGCGTGGTGCCGACATTGAGGGTGGAGAAAAACACATAGGGTTGGGTGGTGATCTGCTCGGTTTGCTGGCGGGCGTCGACGAACCAGGCGCGGCTGCGCGGATCGTAGGCGTCTTCGGTATTGTCCTGGCGGCTGATTGGCGTCAGGGCGAGGTCGAAGAACAGCGATTGCGAATGCATCTTGCCCTGCGGGTCATGCTCGATGCTCCAGACCTGATACGCCGCCGCTTCCGGTGCCTTGAGCAATGTCTTCAAGGCAGCGGTGCGTAGCGGGCGGACCATGAAAAAGTCGCCATTGGCATAACCCAGATAGAGCGAGGCCAGGTTCGGGTTGTCCGTGAGCGACTGGCTGAACGGTCTGAGCAGCGGCAAGCGTTGATCAAGACGCATGGCCTGTGTGGCGGGATTGTCCGCCAGCAGGCTCAACAGGTGCCGGATTGGCTGATAGGTCGCGGACATGTCCAGGCGCACGTCCTGCTCGATCCTGTTGAACAGTTTTTCACTGCTCGACAGGATGATCTGTGTCGTCTGGCGATAATTGAACAGTCCCAGCACCACGCCCGTGAGCAACAGCAGAAACGTGAACATGACACTGATGTGCACGTGCAGCGGGAACCGGCGTTGTTGCGGGCGCAGTGGGCTGGGCATTTCCGGTTCTCCTTGATGGTTAACTCACTGCTCAGCGCCAAGCATAGTTAAGGCACGCTCATTGTGCCTTGATCGGACAATGCTAATTGTTGTTGCAAGGCTTGCTCCAGTTCGAGTATTGCCCGGTTGCTCGCCTCGCAACGGCGGGCGATCTCGTCCGTTGCCAATGCCTGTGCGCAGGCCTGTTCAAGGGCATCGCAGCATTCGATTACGCGTGTTGCCTGAGCGATGCGCGCGGCGCCTTTGATCTTGTGAGCGACCACGGCCAAGGCTCCGGGATTGTCTTGCGGCGACAACGCGAGCAGTTCCTGTCGGTCGAGACGGCTGCTTTTGAGCAGTTCAACCAGCAGCCGCCGAGCCTGTGCAGGATTGCCGCCGGTCAACATGTTCAGACTTTGCAGGTTGAATGCTGGCGAGGGTGAAACCGGGACGATGCCATCGAGCCACTGGCTGAGCAGACTCAGGCTCAGGGGTTTGAACAGGCAATCGTTCATGCCGGCCTGTTTGCAACGTTGTATCTCCTCGGGTTGTGCATTGGCGGTGAAGCCCAGCACCGTGCAGGGTGGGCAGCGGCTCTGCAGCTCTTGCTGGCGAATGGCGCGGGTCAGTTCATAGCCATTCATCAGGGGCATGTTGCAGTCGACAATCACCAGGTCGAACCCGCCATCCTTCCACAGTTCAAGTCCGCAGCGACCGTTCTCGGCGATGCTGAAGTGATGACCGAGGAACTCCAGTTGCTGACACATCAACAAGCGGTTGGCAGGGTGATCGTCCACCACAAGTACGCGCAGGGGCGCCAGCGAAGTTTTGACAGGGGGTTCACTTCGGGCCGTACTCACCTGGGCCGGCAAGGTTTCCAGCGGCAAGGAAATGCATACCTGAGTGCCGATACCGGGCTGGCTGCTCAATTGCAGTTGTCCGCCCATCATTTCGCACAGATTGCGACTGATGACCAGGCCCAGACCTGCGCCGCTTCTGGCCTGCTGATGGCTGTTCTGCGCCTGGGCAAAGGGTGCGAACAAACGCTGCTGATCCTCGGCACTGATACCGACGCCGCTGTCCTGTACGGTCAGTTGCATCAGCGCACGAGCCGGCACCTCCGTGCTCATGAGGTCAAGAGTGATCCTGATATGTCCGCGCTCGGTGAACTTGATGGCGTTGCTGATCAGGTTGGACAGCACTTGCTTGAAGCGCAGTGGGTCCAGCTGCACGTCGACCGCCAGATCCGGCGGATTGAAGATGATTTGCAGGGCCAGATTTTTCTGCCGGGCGAGGCCGTCGAAAATTCTGGCGACAGACGCCACCGTGTCGACCAGATTGACCCGTTCCGGACAAAGGCTCAGGCGTCCGGATTCGATCCGTGCGATGTCGAGAATGTCGCCGATCAAGCCCAACAGATCCTTGGCTGAATGGTAGGCAGTGTCGATCGATGAACGGTCCGGATGCTGTTGATCCATGCGTTTGAGCGTCAGTTCGAGCATACCGATCACAGCATTCATCGGTGTGCGGATCTCGTGACTCATGGTGGCAAGAAAAGTGCTCTTGGCACGGTTCGCCTCATCTGCCTGCTCTTTGGCGGTGCGCAACTCGTCGAACAGTTGGCGACGCTCGCTGATGTCGATCCAGCCACCGATGATGCCTTTCACTTCGCCGCTGGAGTCGCGATACGGGATGATCCAGTGATAGATCGTCAGCCGGCGGTTACCGATGTGCAGGGGACGATCCAGTAACTGGGGAATGCCTTCGTTCACTACACGCTGATAATCGGCTTGAAACGCCTGCGCTTCGAAGGCGTTGCTCAGAGTGCCTTGCATGACGCTTTTGCCGATAACATCCTCGCGTCTGGCATTGAATACTTCGAGGTAGCTGTCGTTGCAGCTTTGCAACAGACCTTTGCGGTCGCGAACGTAGATCGGGTGTGGTGTGCCGTTGACCAGTGAGCTCATGAACTCGAACTGGTCGCTCAAGGCTCGCTCGGCTGCCTGGCGCTGTTTGATCTGGTGTCGCATGTAGGCGTTCCAGGCCAGCAGGAGCAGCAGGACCAGGCAGGCTCCTGTGATCACTTGATAGAACAGGCGCTGATAGTTGCGCCAGATGTTCTGCGAGGCGCTGGAGTAACCGCGCCACCGGCCGTTGATCACGCCGAGTTCTTCGGGGGCAATGCTCAGCAACGCTTTGTTGATGATCGAACCCAGTTCCTTGTTATCACGGGCAGTTGCCAGGGAGAACGCTGCCTGACCGGTGCCGATGGTGGTGGTGATTTGCAACGCGCGCTCGAAGATCCGCGAAGAAATGAAGTAGTTGGCGATCACCAATGAATTCACCGCGCCGTCAACGTGACCTTCGGCCAGTAGCGAGACGGCGCTGAATGTATCTTCTGTTTCGATCAACTGGATACGTGGGAACTCGCGTCGCAAATACTCGACCATCGGATTGCCTTGGGCAATCGCCAGTCGCTTGTCTTTGAGCTGACCCAGATTGGTCGGGCTGTCAGCGCTTTTGCGAGTCAGCAAGACGTAAGAGTTTTCCAGATAGGGCCGACTGAAGTTCAGGGTTTTTTCCCTCTCGGCAGTTGGCAGCAGTGCAGCTATGAGATCGGCCTTATGGCTGTCGATCTGTTTGATCATCTGTGCGTCGTTACGGCTGCGATGGATCTCGAAGCGCAAGCCGGTGCGCAGGCGGATCAGTTCGAGAAGGTCTGCGCTGATTCCTCGAAAATTGCCGTCGCCGTCGAAGAAGGTCAGCGGCGCGTATGCTTCATTCACCACCACACTCACCACGGGATGCTGTTTGAGCCATGTTTCTTCGCGTCTGGTCAATTGCAGCTTCTGATCGGTGAGGAGCAGGTCGCTGCCGGCGCTCCAGCGTTTGGCGATGTTGTCCCGTTCGCTGCGTGGAACCGCTTTGAGCACGGCGTCGATGATGCCCAGCAATTGCGGATTGTTACGCCGTACGGCGAAGCTGAATCCGAGGGCTTCCTGCTTGCCGAAATTAGCCATGCGGACGTTGTTCAGGTGGCCCTTGTTGATCATGTAATGGGTGGAAAGCGTGTCACCGATAAATACATCGGCCTGATCGAATGCGACGGCGTTGATCGCGTTTTGATAGGAGGGATAACAGGTAATGAGCGCTTTGGGATAAAGCATCTTGACGTCAGGGGGCGGCAGGTAGTGATACACCATGCTCAGTCGCAGGCCTGCCAGGCCTTCGGTCAGGGAGCGGTTTTCGTCTTCGCGGGTAACGAGCACTGGCTGATCAATTGCGTACGGTTCGGATAGCGCGATGTCGGCATTACTGGCTTCGAACCCGTTCGCCGTACCCAGCAGGTCAACCTGGCCGTCGATGAGCGCGTGAATCGCGGCCTCTCGGGAGGGAAAGCGTTTGACCCGGATCGGCAAACCGATGGTTTGACTGAGAAGCCCTGCATAGTCGGCGGTCAGCCCCTCGTAATCGCGACCGCTGGCGGTCATGTCGAAGGGGGGGTAATCGGGGGCAGAGGTGCCCAGTATCAGCTCGCTACGGGTTTGCAGCCACTGTCGTTGAGACTGTTCGAGTGCCACTGGCACCGATTCGCTCGCCGAGCGGCTGAGCAAGTTATAGTCCGGTGAATCAAAAGGCATGGCGAACACATTGCTGCTCAAGAACAGACCGGCACTCAACGCAATTAAATAGTCTTTTAAACGACTGGGCATGCTGGCTCTCACACGAGTGCGTTACGTTTGGCCATCTCGATAAGCTCTACAAGGGATTTGGCTTTGAGTTTCTGCATAAGGCGTTTTTTGTAGGTGCTGACGGTTTTATTGCTGAGAAACATGCCTTTGGCTATTTCCTTGTTGGTGCGCCCTTGGGCAAACAGTTGCAATACCATCAACTCGCGATCGTTGACGGACTTGAAGAGTTCCAGTTCTGTATAACGAATATCGTCGCTGCGAACCGGGTTCAACGCTTGGCTGGGGAAATAGTTGTAACCGGAAAGTACCGCCTTTATAGCACTCACCAACTCGCTCAGGTCTTCCTGTTTACATACATAGCCCGACGCACCGGATTGCATGCAGCGAATTCCGAATAAAGTCGGGCATTGCGCGGTCAGTACCAGGGTTTTCAACGGAGAACTCATGGCGTTGAATCGCGCCAGTACCTCCAGGCCGTCGAGTTTTGGGATGCTGATGTCGAGAATGATCAGGTCGGGCATGCACTCTCGCACCATCTGCATGGCATCGACCCCATTATCGGTCTCTCCGACAACCTTATAACCTTCATGTTCCAGCAGCATGCGAACGGCGAGACGGATGACCGGGTGATCGTCGACAATAAAAACGGAGTTCATAATCAAATCCCATACAAGCACCAATAAAGCGCGCACCTTAGCCCAGATAGATGAAGGCTCGCATGAACTGACTTGGCTTCAGTCGCGATATCGGATTATTCCTACAATTAATGAGGAAAGGTACTACGGTCGAACTAGGTTTGGCGTAAGGATGTACAGGGAATGCAGTGGCTTATAGTTCGGCTTGAATGTTTTACAAGTGTTGGTTGTTAATGGTTTTTTATAGGTGTTTAAGTGTGCTGGTTCGTCGCTTGTTTGTTTTTGTTTGTTTTGCCGTTACGTCGCGCCATAAAACTGCTGAGTGTGCCCGTGTCATAAGGGATTGAGCAGAGAAAGTGATTGCCCGACATTCGGTCGGCTAAATGCCGACCGAATGAGGCTGAATCAGCGACTGGAGCGACCGGTCATTTCCAGCGCCATGTCGCTGGCGTAGCTGTCGGTCATGCCGGCAATGAAATCGATCATGCGTAAAAATGACGTGTGCAACGAACCTTGCGGATCCGGTGCGTTATTGCCCAGCAAATCGAGAATACGTCGACTCTTGAACGACGGTGTGCGCCCGTTGTGTTGTTCCAGTGCGGCGCCGCAGAACGAGTTGAGCAGAATCTCCAGCGTCGTGTAGGCGCCGATTTCGTGCAGGGTTTTGCGTTTGTCCTGAAAGATCTTCTTGCGGGCAATGTCCTTGGCGTTCAATACACAGCGCTTGGTCGGGCCGTGCATGTGCTCGACCAGATCGCCGTGCAACGTGCCGGCGAGCAGTGCGTCCTGTTGCTCGACAAAGGCCCGCGCCGCCGCGTTGGTCAAATGCTCGATGGCCTTGCCACGCAGGATTGCCAGTTTGCGTCGACGCGAATCCTGCGGGCCAAGCTGACGATAGGTTTCCGGCAGATCATCACCCACCAGTCCGAGCAGCAGCGATTCGACTTCGGCGTATTCCAGCAACTCCATCTCAAGACCGTCCTCGAGGTCGATCAGGGCATAGCAGATGTCGTCGGCGGCTTCCATCAGGTACACCAACGGATGGCGCGCCCAGCGCTGGTCTTCCAGTTGCGGCAGTCCGAGCTTTTGAGCGATCTGTTCGAGCAGCGGCAACTCGCTCTGATAGCAACCGAATTTGTGTTTTTTGTATCCCAGGGAGTCAGCGTGACGGGCTGTCCACGGGTATTTCAGATACGTGCCAAGCGTGGCGTAGGTCAGGCGGGTGCCGCCGTCGAACTGATGGTACTCAAGCTGCGTGAGCACCCGGAAACCCTGGGCATTGCCTTCGAAATTGAGGAAATCGGCGCGTTCGGCTTCACTCATGCCATCAAGCCAGCCACGCCCGGCCGCCTGTTGAAACCAGTGGCGAATGGCATCTTCACCTGAATGGCCGAATGGCGGGTTGCCGATGTCGTGAGCCAGACAAGCCGATTGCACGACCATCCCCAGGTCGGCGGGATCACACCAATCGGGAAGGGCATTGCGCAGGGTTTCTCCGACGCGCATGCCCAACGAGCGGCCGACGCAACTGACTTCCAGTGAATGGGTCAGGCGCGTGTGGATGTGATCGTTGCTCGACACCGGATGCACTTGGGTCTTGCGACCCAGGCGGCGGAAGGCGCCGGAGAAAATGATGCGGTCATGGTCTTTATGGAAAGGGCTGCGGCCGAGCTCTTGCGGGCTGTGCAGGGGCTTTCCGAGGCGTTCGCGGTTGAGCAGGGTGTGCCAATCCAAGGCTGATTCTCTCCGTCTGGTGACTGAATTGCCCTAGCTTCCCGGTTCACGGCGGCACCTGCAAGCGGAACTACAGCCCCGCCGCATCGATGTCGATCAACAGTAACCGTTCGCCGTTGTCGAAAAACTGTCCGGCCGTCAGGCAATACTGGTTGCTGGTAGCGTCGCGGTAGGTGTTGGAGAGGGTCAGGCGCCGCTCCTCCCAGCCTTCGGCGAGTAAATGGTAGAAGTACGGGCGCCATGACCAGTTGTGCCCCAGATACCGGTTATCAGCGACCCAGCCGTTGTTGCGCCATTCCAGATTGGGGGTCAGTTGCGTGCCATGACGGTCGCATTGATAAAACCGCAGCAGCCATGGGAAGGCTTCCAGTTGTGGCAATGCACTGAGTGGCGCGTGAGCCTGAGCCCAGTGTTGCAGGATTGCCATCAATTCACTGAGTTGCTTGCGCATCTGCATCAACCGTGCGCGTTCGGCGAGTTTCTGATGAACGTACCGCTGGCGTAGCTCGGCAAAACGCTGCACAAAAGCGTCTGTCGGATAGAAGGCTTCCTGGGCCCGGGCGAACAGAAAACCCTGCACGTAACGGGAACCGCACTCAAGGGCGAAATTCAGTTGGGCTTCGGTCTCGACACCTTCGGCGATGATCCAGCAGCCGGTTTTCTCGGCCATTTGTGCAAGCGCTTTCACCACATCACTGCTCGGGCCGCCTAGGGCGGCGGCCTGAAATAAACGCATGTCGAGTTTGAGGATATCCGGTTGCAACGCCAGTACTCGATCAAGTTGCGAATAACCGGCGCCAAAGTCATCGATGGCAATTCGCGCACCGGCCTGGCGATAACGCGCGACCACTTCGGCAAGGCGCTCACCATTGCCCCCCAATTCGGTGATTTCGAACACGATACGTTGCGGATCAACATCATGTCGTGCCAGTTGTTTAAGGCTGGGTAGCGCTTGATCGGAGCGCAGTCGACTGATCCAGCGCGGCGACATGTTCAGGCTGAGAAACCAGTCAGCCGGAGCTTCATGCAAGCGACTCAGGGCGTTGTCACGAATCTGCCGATCAAGGCGGCGCAGTGCGATGGCAGGCGTGCGGCTGTCGGCGAACAATGGCCCGACCGAGGTCAGTTGACCGTCAGCCTGACGCAGGCGTCCTAACGCTTCGACGCCTGCTATGCGTCCGGTGGCCGTGTCGATGAAAGGCTGAAAGCAGGCGAGCGGTTGCCCGTCGATCACGGGGCCTCCTTAGTCGTTCTTGTTCTGGCTGGACCCCGTCGACCGGGTAGGCGCGAGAGGATTGAACCTCCGGATACAGGAGGTTCATCTCGCGGCTATTGCAAGAATGTAGCCAGATGCGTCCGTTCAGCGTTTGCCAGAACCCTGCATGACCAGTTTGATCAGCGGCCCAAGGCAGGTGCCCAGACGAATCAATCGGGTCAGCCCCCCGACGCCGCCGCTTTTCGCGCCTTTGCCGGTAATAAAGCCCAGCAGTGTGACAGCCGCCACGCCCCACAGCGGCGCGTGCTTGATGCCCAAGCCACCCTGCAGGTTTTGTGTCATGCCGCGCATCCGCTGCAGGGGCTGCATCACCTGACCCGCTTCATGGCGGATTTCCTGCCGGTGCATTTCCATGCGAAGGCGGATAAGCGCTTTGCGCATTTCCCGGCGTGAGCTGTTCTGTGGAAGTTCATGCAGGCTCATGGCAGCAGGCGCTCCCGGTCATTGGCCAGCTCTTCGAGCGTGCCGTGGAAGGGCGAGGATTCATCGAAGATCGCAGCCTTGAGGCGCAACCCACAGAAGATCGCCGCCAGGGTGTAGAACACGCACAGGCCGATGATCGCCGGGAGACGGTAGGTGTCCCAGAACACAATCAACACCAATGTCGATAAACCGACCAGCAACAGCAGGGCAAACACCAACGCTAGGCCTGCAAAGAGCAACAGGCTGACGGTGCGTGCTTTCTGCTCTTGCAATTCGATGCCGAACAGCTCGACATGACTGTGCAACAAGCCAAGGACGGCAGCGCCCAAACGCCGCGTGGAGGAGGCGGTGCCCGCAGTCGGGCCGGATTCACCGATCGACATGATCAGCGCCGAGTGGCCAGCAGGCCGATCAGGAAGCCGACGCCTGCCGCGATACCAACGGACTGCCAAGGGTTGGCCGACACGTAATCTTCGGTGGCAGTGACAGCGGCCTGACCACGATCACGCAGAGTGTCTTCGGTCAGTTTCAGGGTTTCCCTTGCACGCAGCAGACTGTCGTGGATCTGATCACGCAGTTCATCGGCCTGATCGCCTGCCAGACTGGCGGTGTGCTCGAGCAAACGTTCGGTGTCGGCGACTAATGTCTGGAAGTCGTTGATCAGGATTTCTTGAGCAGTCTTTGCCTTGATGCTAGCCATGGTGGATCTCCGTAGGTGGCGTCTGAATCGTTCGAGTATGAGCCTTGCGCGAAGGTTCAGTACAAATGACTGGTACAACTTTTGCTGTGTCGTGGTGCGTCGCCCGGCTGTCGTGCGCGGTTGCTGGGCACGCAATCAGGAAAACCTTAACTCAAACAATCCATGTTCGTGTCAGGACATCGACCTCGTGCGCCAAAGTGGTTCATCGGCCCCTGGGGTACATGACAGTTTGGTCGCAACTTGGTGCATGAAATGCCCGCACGAACTGCTTTGGTGCCTTTTTAAGCCCTCAGGTCTGCCTCTTTATGGAAAATCTGCAAAGCGCTGTGGACACGCTGGTTCACAGCTCCAATACGTTGTTCATTCTGATCGGTGCGGTGATGGTGCTGGCAATGCACGCCGGTTTCGCTTTTCTGGAGGTCGGTACGGTCCGCCAGAAAAACCAGGTCAACGCATTGTCGAAAATTCTCAGCGATTTCGCCGTCTCGACCCTGGCCTATTTCTTTATAGGTTATTGGATTTCCTACGGCGTGACCTTCATGCAACCGGCGGCGGTGTTGAGCGCCGATCATGGTTATGGGCTGGTGAAGTTTTTCTTCCTGCTGACTTTTGCGGCGGCGATCCCGGCAATCATTTCCGGCGGCATTGCCGAGCGAGCACGCTTTGTTCCGCAATTGTGCGCTACGGCGCTGATCGTGGCGTTCATCTATCCGTTTTTCGAGGGCATGGTCTGGAACGGCAACTATGGCCTGCAAGCCTGGCTGACGGCGCGGTTCGGTGCGGCGTTCCATGACTTTGCCGGTTCTGTGGTGGTACATGCCATGGGCGGCTGGCTGGCAATGGCGGCGGTGTTGCTGCTCGGCCCGCGTAATGGGCGTTATCGCGAAGGACGTCTGGTGGCCTTCGCGCCATCGAGCATCCCGTTTCTGGCCTTGGGCTCGTGGATCCTGATTGTTGGCTGGTTCGGCTTTAACGTGATGAGCGCGCAAACGCTGCAAGGGGTCAGTGGTCTGGTGGCTGTCAATTCGTTGATGGCGATGGTCGGTGGCACCATGACGGCATTGATCGTCGGACGCAATGACCCGGGTTTTCTGCATAACGGCCCGTTGGCCGGGTTGGTGGCGATCTGCGCAGGCTCTGATCTGATGCATCCGGTCGGTGCGCTGATAACCGGGGCCATTGCCGGTGCACTGTTTGTCTGGTGCTTTACCGCTGCGCAGGTCAAATGGCGCATCGACGATGTGTTGGGAGTGTGGCCATTGCACGGTTTGTGCGGCGTCTGGGGTGGGATTGCCTGCGGGATTTTCGGCCAGACAGCGCTCGGCGGTCTCGGTGGCGTGAGTCTGATCAGCCAATTGATTGGCTCGGCGCTCGGCGTTGCGGTGGCGCTGATCGGTGGTTTCGCCGTGTACGGTGTGATCAAGGCGTTGCATGGGCTGCGCCTGAGTCAGGAACAAGAGTATTACGGCGCCGACCTGTCATTGCACAAGATCGGCGCGGTGAGTCAGGACTAAGTTTCCTCATGATCGGCACCGGGGTAAAAACCGTGCAGCAGGCGATAGCGATCAATGCGTACCAGATCGACTTTTTCCTGTACCTGATGCGCCGGCAAACCGAGCATGATCAAGGCGTGCGAGGCCAGCATCAGGCTCGATTCCAACAGTTCCGGCACCACTTCGGTGGCGCCGGCGGCTTTCAATTCGGCCCATTGACTGTCGTCGCGGGTGCGCACCAGAATCGGTACATGTGCGTTGAGCCGGCGGGCTTCCTTGAGGATGCGCAGGGCGACATCGCTCTGATCCACCGCAATCACCAGCAGCCTTGCGCGAAGCAGGCCGACGGCAGTCAGGAGATCTGCGCGTGAGCAATCGCCATAATGCACGTCACTTTCTCCGGATGCAGCTTCCTGTACCCGCACCGGGTCGTTATCCAGAGCAATGTAGGGTTGCTTCGCATTGCACATGAAGCGGCCGATCGATTGGCCGACGCGGCCGTATCCACAAATAACCACATGCTTGTCGAGTTCGGCGTTGAGCGCGCTGATCTCCTCGATCTGTGCTTCCTGGTTGGGTTTGCGATGCAGGGTCGCAGCGATGCGTGGAGCTGCCCGCAGCAACAATGGTGTCAGTAGCATCGAGCAGAAGGTTGCCGCGAGCAGCAGCGCCCCCAATTCGTCGGGCATCATGCTGTTTTGTTGCATCTGCGCCATCAGCGCGAAACAGAATTCGCCGCCCTGTGCCAGGGCCAGACCGCTGCGCCAGGCGGTTTCACTGTCACTGCCGCGCCACTTCACCAGAAGCGCCACAACGATGCCCTTGATGACCATCAATCCGAGTGTGAGGCCGAGAATCAACAGGCTGTGGCTGACGAACAATTGCAGATCGATCAGCATGCCGATGCTGACGAAAAATACCCCGAGCAGAATGTCGCGAAAGGGCCGGATATCAGCCTCGATCTGATGCCGGTAGTGGCTTTCACCCAGCAGCATGCCGGCGAGGAAGGCGCCAAGTGCAGGGGACAGACCCAGCAGGTGAGTCAGCCATGCAGTCAGTAGCACAATTACCAGCGCCAACAGCACAAACAACTCTGCCGAGCGTGAAGCAGCCACTTCATGGAACAGCCGAGGCAACAACCAGCGACTGGCGAACAGCAGGCCGACAAACAGCACCCCGGTTTTCGCCAGGGTCAGCGGCAATGCCCAATACCATGCTTGATCGCTGCTGCCGGCGAACACCGGCACCAGCGTCAGCAGCAAAACGGCGACAACATCCTGAAACAGTAAAACGCCAATGGCATTCTGGCCATGACTGCTGAATACCTCGCCGAGGCTGCCCAGCTCTTTGGTCACGATCGCCGTGGACGACAATGACAGTCCGGCGCCGAGCAACAGCGCTGGAGTCATCGGCATGCCCAGCAGCATCAGCAGCAGCCCCAGCAGCGCTGCGCTGATAAGCACCTGCTGGCTGCCCAGGCGAAACACCACCTGGCGCAACGCGATCATCTTCGACAGGGAAAACTCCAGGCCCAGCGAAAACAGCAGAAACACGACGCCCAGTTCGGCCACGTCTGGCAGGTGTTCACTCTCGTTGACCCAGTCGAATGCGCTCGGCCCGACCAGCAGCCCCACGCACAGGTAACCCAGCACCGGCGGTAGCCGCAGACGACGGAACAGGGCAATCACCACGAGGGACGAGGCGAGGATGATCAGCAGGTTGGCAAACACTAGGCACTCCGATGTCAGGCTCTGGCTTCTCAAGCGTAGAGGCAAAAAGAGCGGAAGCATCGCGTAATTGGTTATTGCGTGAACTGATATGAGTCAGGGTTTTGCGAGGGAAACGCCAAAGAGGCGCTGAAGCCTTTGGGCGGTGGTGGCTCGACGGGTTTCCAGGGGAGGCCTAGAATAAATTCATTAAATTTTGGTTGAGCAACCATGCCTCCTGAATGTCAGTTGTTCGGCACCCTGGGGTGTCATTTGTGTGAAGTCGCTGAAGCCCAATTGATGCCTTTTGTCGAGCACGGCCTGCTTGTCGAACTGGTGGATATCGCTGAGGACGAGCGCTGGTTTGAGGCCTATAGCCTGCGGATTCCGGTGCTGCGCCGAGTCGACACCGGTGCGGAACTGGGCTGGCCGTTCAGTGCCGATGAGGTCGCGGCGTTCCTTGGTTGAGGAGCTTTACCGGATTATCCCGCTGGTCGCCGATGCGAATCCATCCCTTGGCACTTCACGGTTTATTCGGTTACTGTATGGGCATACAGTAATTGGGTCAGAGGGACGAACCGTGGTCAATGTCGAACAGTTGAAGAACAGCGTGAACCGGATGTCGGTTGACGTGGTGCGCGAGGCCGTTCTCGAATTGCGCCTTGACGGACTGGTCACGGAAGGCAAGACGCCATTCAACAAATTGCATTTCAACACGTGTTTTGCCGAGATCGAAGCCCTGTTTCAGCGCGCCGGTTACCACAAGCAATTGGATGTGGTTGGCTATCAGGGTTTGCTCTATGCCTTGTATGACCCGGGTCGCTGGGAGGCTGTCGATGTGTTGCGCTGGCTCAAGGAGTTCACCGAGGCGGCGGCACTCAAGTCGATTCCCGCCTGAGGATTCTGCGCTAGGTTCGCTTCTCTCATTGCGGGATAATGCCAGCCTGCATTGAGGGTCCGAATTTTCGTATGTCCACATCAACATTCTCTGCTGCGCAAAATCAGGCCAGCACGCTTTATCTGCCACCCGGTAAGTGGCCGACCGTACTCGATTGTCTGTGCGAGCACTTCAGTGCCATTGGTCGCGAGCAATGGCTGGACCGAATCGCCCGGGGGCGGGTACTCGATGGTCAGGGGCAGCCAATAGCGGTGGACCTGCCCTACAAGGAAGGCTTGCGGATTCACTACTTTCGCGAGGTGCCGGACGAAAAGCCGATCCCGGTGGTCGAGTCGATTCTCTATGCCGATGAGCACTTGGTGGTGGCTGACAAACCTCACTTCCTGCCTGTCACGCCGGCCGGCGAGTATGTCGAGCAGACCTTGCTGCGCCGGCTGATCCGGCGTCTGGATAATCCCCATCTGGTGCCATTGCACCGTATCGACCGGCATACGGCGGGGCTGGTGATTTTTTCTGCCAATCCACAAACCCGCTCGGCGTATCAGTCGCTATTTCCGACGCGGCAGATCGACAAACGCTACGAAGCCATTGCCCCTGCCTTGCCCGAACTGAGCTTCCCGTTGGTGCATAAGAGCCGCCTGATCGAGGGGGAACCGTTTTTCCGCATGCAGGAGGGGCCGGGAGTCAGTAACACTGAAACGGCTGTCGAGGTTCGGGAGAAGAATGGCAATCTCTGGCGCTACGGCCTGTATCCAGTGACCGGCAAGAAGCATCAACTGCGTGTCCACATGACCGCGCTGGGGGCAAGTATCTGCAACGATCCGTTTTACCCGGATGCGCTGAAAGACGTTGAGGACGACTATGCCAATCCGCTGAAACTCTTGGCGCAAGGACTTCGTTTTATCGACCCGGTAACAGGTGAGGAGCGCGAGTTCGAGAGTCATATCACCCTGCAATGGTGACGCCGTGCGCACTTTTTGAGTGTCCATGAAAAAGCCCGCATGAAAATGCGGGCTTTTCTGTATCCGTTGTCGACGTAGAGCTTAAAGCTCTTTAACGGTACGAACCTGATCCTTGTTGATGCGAGTTTCTTTACCGTCCAGCTGTTTGAACTCGTAGAAACCTGAATCTTCGTCGTATTGCGGGGTGTCGACGGCCTGGATTTCGCGACCGTCATTCAAGGTGATCACTGTAGGCGAGGAGCAACCGGCGAGGGTAGCGAGGCCCAGTGCGAGCATGAAAGTGGCGAGGGTCCGTTGAGTCATTAGTGTGTCTCCGAATGGGAATTCTTTTGGTTACTGAGCTTGAGACGTACGCAAGACGTCAGAGTTCCTTCGATAATGTCAGTCTGACACGGTGTTGTGTGAATTTAACAGGTCGGGGGTGTTCAGGTTAGCCAGTCGCGGGTCGTTGTCGGGGCATTGCAGGGCATTGGCGCCCAAGCTGCGCATCACTCGGCCGGGGCTGCGTTCACCGGCGTTCCAGGCGTCTTCGAAGGCCGGTAAAAGGGCGGCCGGAATCACGCAGAGCAAAGGTTCCCAGTGCTTGCCGTGGCGCAACATTAAAGGTTTGTCAGGATGCCGGTTGGCGGTTTCGCGCATGTCGTGCAGCAGCGCTGCGTCGATACTCGGAACATCACATGGCAATACCAGCAGGTGAGGATGGCGCGCGGATTTCAGGCCCGCACGAATGCCCGCCAATGGTCCTGGAAAGTCGCTCTCGTCATCGATCACCAATTGATCGGCGAACAGCGCATAACGCTCGCGATTGCGATTGCAGGAGATGATCAGGTCGTCAGTCAGTGGGCGAGTCTTGCGCTGCAAATGTGCGATCAGCGGGTCGCCCCTCCACTCCACCAGACCTTTGTCCTGACCGCCCATGCGCTGGCCGCGTCCGCCTGCCAGAAGGAGAATGGAGCAGGGCGGCAGTTGCGTCTTCAAGGTCATGGCTGCTCTCCAGAGGGGCGGCAAAAAAAGGGGGCGCTGTGATATAACACCGGGCTGTTTCCCCTACAACTGGACGAGCCTATGAAAGCCAAGGCTGATGTACCTTTCGTGCCGCTCAATATTGCGGTTCTGACTGTCAGCGATACCCGAACCCTGGAAACCGACACCTCCGGTCAGGTCTTCGTGGACCGCTTGACTGCAGCTGGCCACGTTCTGGCCGAGCGTGTCTTGCTTAAAGATGACCTCTACAAAATTCGAGCGCAAGTCGCCCACTGGATCGCCGATGATGTCGTGCAGGTTGTGCTGATCACCGGTGGCACCGGTTTCACGGGGCGTGACAGCACGCCAGAAGCCGTGGCGTGCTTGCTCGACAAGCAAGTGGATGGGTTTGGCGAGTTGTTCCGGCAGATATCGGTGGCCGATATCGGCACCTCTACCGTGCAGTCCCGTGCGCTGGCCGGCCTGGCGAATGGCACACTGGTTTGCTGCTTGCCGGGTTCGACCAACGCCGTGCGCACGGGCTGGGATGGCATTCTTGGCGAGCAATTGGACGCTCGCCACCGCCCGTGCAATTTCGTGCCTCATCTGAAAAAGGCGATGCCTTGTGAGTCCCGTGGGTAAGCCGGGCAAGACGGGCTCGCTGATGCCGGTCGAGGAAGCGCTGGCGCGTTTGCTGGATATGGCCGAAGCCTCGCCAATCGTCGAGCATGAGTATTTGCCACTGGCGCTGGTCGAAGGTCGGGTGCTGGCCGAAGATTTGATTTCGCTCCTCGATCTGCCACCTTGGCCCAATAGCGCCATGGATGGATATGCCCTGAACCTGGCCGACTGGACCGGCGAACCTCTGCCAGTCAGTCAAAAGGTGTTTGCCGGGCAGTCTCCCGAAGCTCTGAAACCCGGTACCTGTGCGCGCATCTTTACGGGAGCGCCGGTACCGTCTGGGGCTGATTGCGTAGAAATGCAGGAAAACGCTGACGTTCAGACTGATGGAACCGTACGCTTCATCGAACCGATGAAGATCGGCCAGAACATTCGCCCACAAGGCCAGGAAACAACGGTCGGTGAGTTGATCCTGTCGGCCGGAACCCGGCTTGGCCCGATTGAGCAAGGTTTGGCTGCTTCGCTGGGCTGCGCCGGTCTGACGGTTGTGCGCAAGGTTCGGGTGGCGGTGATTTCCACTGGCGACGAATTGGTCGAGCCGGGTCAACCGCTGGGGCCAGGGCAGATCTACAACAGTAATCGGGTGCTGCTGTGCAGTTGGTTACAGCGTCTGGGCTGTGAAGTGATCGACGCAGGCATTCTTCCGGATGATCTGGCTGCCACCCGCGCTCGCTTGGGTGAGTTGCAGGATGTTGATCTGATTCTTTCCACCGGAGGCGTTTCGGTGGGAGAGGCTGATTTTCTGGGTGTCGCTTTGCGAGAAGAGGGCGAACTGGGCCTTTGGAAGCTGGCAATCAAGCCCGGAAAGCCGCTGACATTTGGCCATTTCCGCAATGTGCCCGTTATCGGGTTGCCCGGTAACCCGGCTTCGACGTTGGTGACTTTCGCGCTGCTGGCTCGGCCTTACCTGATGAGGCGCCAAGGCGTGCGGGATGTCGGCCCCCTGAAGTTCAAGGTGCCAGCAGGCTTTGTCTGGCCTGTTGCCGGCAATCGGCGTGAATACTTGCGGGGGCGTCTTGAACAGGGGAGGGCGACTATCTACAGTAACCAGAGCTCAGGTGTGTTGCGCAGCGCCGCGTGGGCAGACGGATTGGTTGAAGTATTGGAGGGGGGCACTCTGCTCGAAGGAGACGAGGTCGTCTTCATTCCGCTGAGTGATCTCCTGGGCTGAACCCTGCTTCGCAAATGCAGGCGTCGACTGATCCTGTCGACGCCTGCAATGTTTCGTTCGGTCAATGGCTGATCAGTGCAACAAGCTGGTCGAATCGGCTATTGGCCACCCAACCCAACAGACTCAGCACTACGGCTGTTGCGCCCGCCGAGTAGGCGAGACGGTGTTTGATCGTTCTGACGTCACTTCGGACTTCGTCCATGTCCCGTCGAATGTATTTGAGGTGGGTTTCCAACTCGGTCACACGAGGTTCCATATCTGTTTCTCCAGTGGTCTTGGTGCTGCTTTTGAAATCGGACTTGTGACTCGCGCGACATTCGGCGAGAGGGGCAACCGGACTCACTGGCATTCTGGCTTCATGGCTTGACATGGACATATCCACTTGCTGTTTCAAATGTACGCCAGCGACCTTTTTCATCTTTCGAGCTATTAAAAAACCTTGGGGAGTTTCCACTCATTACATGCACATCCTTGTGTTGTCGGATTGATGATTGATACCGCCGGCACACGGTGACCCAACTGTTCTGTGTGGTCAATTGAGCCGATTCCGCATGTTTCGTAAGAAAAAGTACCGCTGTGTAGGACGCTTCGGCCGGCAATTGAATTAATTGTCATTGCTGTGGCTTTTTTGCGCGACACGGCGGTCAACATGTTTCAATCGATTCAATTCAGGGAGTGACGCTATGAGTGAACGCCGGGCGCTGTTGGTTCTGCATGGCAAGCAGGCACTCAACGAGGCCGTTCGCACCGCGGTAGAGAACAAGCGCAAGCAAGGCTGGGAGTTGGCGGTACGCCTGACCTGGGAAGCGGGGGATGCCCAGCGATGGGTCGAGCAAGCGTTGGCGGACGGGTACACGAAAATTATTGCTGGCGGCGGAGACGGCACGTTGCGCGATATCGCCGAAACCCTTGCGGCGCATCCAGGCAAAGCCAGTCTGGTGCTATTGCCTTTGGGAACTGCCAACGACTTTTCCCGCGCAGCAGGGATCCCGCTGGAGCCGGCCAATGCGCTTGAACTTCTTGATGTACCGCCGTGTGACATTGATCTGGGGGAAGTGGGCGGGCAGGTCTTCCTGAATATGGCTACCGGCGGTTTCGGCAGTCAGGTTACGGCCAATACTTCAGAAGAGCTGAAAAAAGTATTGGGTGGTGCAGCCTATCTGTTCACCGGTTTGTCGCGGTTCAGTGAGCTGCATGCTGCTTATGGTGAGCTGCAAGGGCCGGATTTTCACTGGAGCGGCGAGTTGCTGGCATTGGGGATCGGCAACGGGCGTCAGGCGGGTGGCGGGCATGTATTGTGTCCGCAGGCGCTTGCCGATGACGGTTTGCTTGATATCAGCATCTTGCCCGCACCACAGGAGTTGGCCGGCACCTTGAAGTCGCTGCTCAGCGATGGTTTCGGTATCGACAACATGTTTGTCAGAACCCGATTGCCTTGGGTCGAAATCAAGGTCGCTGAAGGGCTGTACATCAATCTTGATGGTGAGCCGCTGGAAGGCAGCAGCATGCGGTTCGAGGCGCGGCCAGCGGCGTTGCAGGTTCACCTGCCGAGGAGTTCGCCGCTATTGACCATCAAGCCATCAGTCAGTCGTCCAGACTGATGATCTGTTCGCGCACGGCGAACAGTACAAGGCCCGCCACATCGTAGATTTGCAGGCGTTTCATGATCTGCGAACGGTGGGTCTCTACAGTCTTGATGCTCAAACCCAGGCCATTGGCGATTTCCCGGGTGGATTTGCCGCGTACGATCAAACGCAGGATTTCCAGCTGTCGGGCAGTCAGGTTGTGCGAGTCGGCGGTTTCCGGTTGCTGCTTCTGATTGCGGGTCAGCGCCTGGTTGATCACGGTGTGGGCGATGGCCGGACTCAAGTAACGCTCGTTGTTGCGCAAGGCTTCCAGGGCGTGCTCGAGTTCGGTGGCTGTGGTGTCCTTGAGCAGGTAGCCGTGGGCACCGGACTCCAGTGCCTGCATGATCAGCGCAGGGTCGGTGTGCATCGACAGGATCAGCACTTTGCTCTGCGCACGCACGCGCTTTAACCGTTGCAAAGCTTCCAGCCCGCCGGTTTCTTTCATGGAAATATCCAGCAGCACGATATCGGGACTCAGTTGCTCGACCATTTCGAGCAATTGCGAGCCGTCATTGGCCTCGCCAATCACCGCGTAACCGGGAATATCCAGCACCAGAGCGCGCACGCCGGCCCTGATCAGCGAGTGGTCATCCACCAGAAGTAAGTTGCAAGTCAACGCATAACCTTATTCGTACTGGCCCGTTCGAGTGCACGGGGGGCCCAGGGGAAAAGTGCTTCGATTCGAGTGCCTTTGCCGGGCTCACTGATAACGTTCAGGGTGCCACCCAATTGCTCGATCCGTTCGGCCATCCCGGCCATGCCTCGCTGTCCTTCACGACCTGGATTGGCGGCAGGGGCAAATCCCCGTCCGTCATCGCTGATCAGCAACGTCAGGCCCTTTGGCAGGCGTTGCACGCGTATCACCAGATTTTTCGCCTGCGCGTGACGCAGGATATTGGTCACCGCCTCCTGGGTGATGCGAAAGGCGGCGACCGCCATTTCTTCCGGGATGCCGTTAAGGCGCTGCTGGCAATCGAGGCTCCAGTGCACGCTTGTATGAGTCAATGTCTTGAGCAGATGTGCTCTCAGGCTGGCTTCAAGGCCAAGGCTGGTCAATTGGCGAGGATTGAGAATGGCCGAAACATCGCGCACCTTGTTGAGCGTTTCCTCAAGGGTTTCGCACAGTGCGGTGCATTGGTCCTGCAAGTCTTCCGGCATCCGCCGTTTGAGCCAGTCGCTCTGCAGCTTGGCGGCGGTCAGCAATTGGCCGATATCATCGTGCAGCTCGCGGCTAAGGCGGTGGCGCTCGTTTTCCTGGACTTCGAGCAGGCGGTCGGCGAGCTCCTGCGGCTGGAATTTGATTGATTTGCGTGACAGCCGATATTGCACCCAGACACAGGTGGTAGCCGCGACCTCAAGCAACAACAGTCCGAGGCCAATGTGTGCGGAAAAGCCATAGGTCAACAGGCTGCCAAGTGTGGCCGCGACACAAAGGATGAGTGTGAACCGGCGGGCGTTTTCCCGAGAGGGTGGCCATGTGGTGATTGACTTGAGACTGGCGTACATAACGGATGGAGCCAATGGATGTTCGCTGCGGGTAGACCGGCCGGTGGCTGGCGGGTCTCTGTCTGAAAATGCTGTCAATTATGTTATTGATTTCAACGCGGTTCAGTGATCGTGTTTGGCTGCCAACTTCGCTGGAGTGCCTATAGGTGGAGTCACTGTGCCATTAACTTGAGAGCAACTAATGGGCGGCATAATACCACTTAAGATACCGTTGGTCGCGCTTGCTATATATGTCCGAGAAGTCAGGAATATGTGTGGTGTCGGGCACAATTGCCATAATGGGAAAAGTCAATCTATTGTGTTCAATAGATATCTGCGTGCCTGAAGTTGAGTTTCAACACACAGGTAAACCCTGAGCCCAGCCGGAAATATCCATGGCTGTCAGGTGTGATGATTTAATTCGATTTGTCGCTGACAGGCATGAACTATTCAATCACGACATTTGGCGGCCTCTTCAGTCATGGCGTGCGCCGGATCAGGCCTGTCGCTCCGAAAAGGCCAGGAGGGGCAAACGTTTGGCGGTGGGGGCTGGCTGAAACCGAGTTTGACCGACTTGAAAGGCGAAGGCATCGATCAGCGAGGCCTGTTCACTTTTATCGAGGCTCAGTTGTCCGGTGCTCTGATCGACCAGTTCAAGTTGCCAGGCCATCAGCGTGAAGCAATCTTTCAAGGCAACCAGGGCCTGTTCGTGCAGGTCGACGTGGTCCTGCACCGGGTTGAGCAAGTCGTAAATGTGCCGTGAGAACTCGGAAATAGCCTCAAGCGCCAGGGCCTCAGCCCTGCTTGCAAGCTTGAGCAGCGTGCTGAGCATGCAGTCGATGGCGTCCTTGTCGTTGCTGATCAGTTGTAGATGGCTGAGGCATTCTTCGGACTTGGCCAGGAGTGTTTCGGCCTCGACCAGAAATTCGGGGAAGCGTTGCGCCCACTCTTTACGGTCGATCGGCATGCTTATCTCCACAACGTCATGTCTGGTGAGGGAGTGCCGTGTGTGACGACGATCATGAATCGTCGGGAGATCGCGCCCAGACGTGCAGGTGCACAGACTGAGAGGTTCCAGAGGGGTTGTTGCCACTGAACTGCGATCGCACACAATAGCCTGACTCCGTTCATGCAATGAGAATGGCGTCACATTAATGGCTATTGGATATTGCGAATATCAGGTTGATCCTGATTGTTACTAGGGGAATCCCTTAGGCGCGGGAACCTACAGTGCAAACCGAGGTCGCGCCGCAAAGAATGTAGCAGATGAAAATCACGGCGCCAGTAAAGCATGATGTTAATGTGACATCAATGGTGCGTTGTGGCATTTTGATGGTGAATTTTGCGGGAATCAAGATTCGTCATAGACCGCCGATAACCCCTTTTAGTGAATTCATCAGAACAAGCCCAGGAGTCATTGATGGCCGGCATTCTCGACACGGTAGACCAACGCACGCAACTGGTGGGTGAGAATCGCCTGGAAATTCTCATGTTCCGGCTGGCCGGGCGCCAATTGTTCGCGATCAACGTGTTCAAGGTTCAGGAAGTGCTGCAACTGCCAAAGCTGACCCTGATGCCTCAGCGTCACCCGTTCGTCTGCGGCGTGGTCAACCTGCGTGGGCAGACGTTGCCGGTGATCGACCTGTCGCAAGCAATCGGTATGCGTCCACTGGTACCTGGTCCGAACAGCACCATCATCGTTACCGAGTACAACCGTTCGGTGCAGGCATTCCTCGTTGGTGGTGTGGATCGCATCGTCAACATGAACTGGGAAGCCATTCTGCCGCCGCCGACCAGTGCTGGCCGTCAACACTATCTGACGGCGATCAGCAAAGTCGACGATCAACTGGTGGAAATCATCGATGTCGAGAAAGTGCTTGCCGAGATCGTCCCGTACAACGCCAAGGTCTCGCGTGACAAACTCGACGATCCGGTGCTGGAACGCGCCCGTGATCGCGAAGTCCTGTTGGTGGACGACTCCAACGTGGCGCTCTCGCAATTGCGTGACACCCTCGGCCAGCTCGGCGTGAAAATGCACATTGCCAGCGATGGTCTGAAGGCACTGAACATGCTCAAGGCTTGGGCGGATACCGGCGTGAACATGACGGACAAACTGCTGATGGTATTCACCGATGCGGAAATGCCGGAGATGGACGGCTATCGCCTGACCACCGAAATTCGTAACGATCCACGTCTGCGTGGTCTGTATGTGGTGTTGCACACCTCGTTGTCCGGCAGTTTCAACGAATCGATGGTGAAGAAGGTTGGCTGCGACAATTTCCTCTCCAAGTTCCAGCCGGACAAGCTGGTCGACGTGGTACGCCAGCGTCTGATGCTCGACGAAGTGCCAGCGTGATGGATCTGTTCGAAGGCTGACCTCTCGTCAGCCTTTGATTCGCGGGTGAAGCTCGTATAGGGTGGCGTTTTTGCCCACAAGGGAGTTGGCCATGCTGCGTCTGAGCGCGCTTTATCGTTACCCGTTGAAATCCGGCAAGGCCGAGGTTCTGCAAGGGATCAGCCTGGACAAGCTGGGACTGGAGGGCGATCGACGCTGGATGTTGGTCGACGAAGCCAGCGGCCGTTTCCTGACCCAACGCGCCGAAGCGAAAATGAGCCAGCTGTCCGCGCTTTGGAATGCTCAGGGTGGTCTCACCTTGAGCGCGCCTGAGCATGCTTCAATCGACATCACCTTGCCTGCCAGCGATGCGCAGTTACGTGGCGTGACCATCTGGCGCGACACGTTGCGTGTGCCGGATGCCGGTGACGAAGCGGCAAATTGGGTCAGCGAATTCATCGGTAAACCGACCCGTCTGGTGCAAGTACCGCTGGACCGGGCACGCACGACTCAGGCCGGTTTTGGCAAGGACGACGACCAAATCGCCTTCGCCGATGGTTTTCCACTGTTGCTGATCGGTGAAGCCTCGTTGCAACACCTGTCGAAACAGGTCGGGCGGCCGTTGGAAATGCTGCGTTTCCGGCCGAATCTGGTGATCGAAGGCAGCGAGGCGTACGCCGAAGACAGCTGGAAGCGTATCCGTATCGGCGATGTCGAATTGCGCGTGGTCAAGTCATGCTCGCGTTGCATTCTGACCACGATTGATCCGCAGACCGGCGAGCGCAGCGCTGATCGTGAACCGCTGGCGACCCTGCAGAAAACCCGTGCCCAGGCCGACGGTGCGATGTTCGGTCAGAATCTGGTCAACGACGGCAATGGTCGTCTGGAAGTCGGGATGGCGGTAGAAATTCTCGAGTAATCGATGCCAGAACGAAAAATGCCCGTGTCCTTGGACACGGGCATTTTTTTATCGCGCAGGAACCCGCTGGGTTTAGCCGCGGTATTCGCACAGGTAAGCGGTGTCGACCGCGACTTTCAGCTGGAATTTGCTGTTGGCCGGCACGTTGAACTGGCTTCCGGCGGCGAAGGTTTCCCAGTTGTTGCTGTCCGGCAGTTTGACGGTCAGTGCGCCAGACACTACGTGCATGATTTCACGCTGGCTGGTGCCGAATTCGTATTCGCCCGGGGCCATGACGCCGATGGTCGCCGGACCTTCAGCGGTGCCAAAGGCGATCGACTTGACGGTGCCGTCGAAGTACTCGTTGACTTTAAACATGGGCGATTCCTCGAAAAGGGCTAAAAAGTGAGGCGGCCAGTATGCACAAGGCTTTTAACGCCGTCACGCCCCTAAAGCGGCAGAACCAGCGGCAGCAGGCGCGCGGTGTTGCGTGCATCCTCCAGCGCTCGGTGTTGCTGACCACTGAACTGCATCCCGGCCAGTTGCAGCGCACCATTGAGGCCCAGCGGCCGCTCCAGGCGCCGGGCCTTGGCGAAGCGTTGCTTGAGGTTCATGTGCGGCACCCGGCTTAAGGCGCTGTCGAATTGCAGCCGCTGCCATTCCTGAAGTAGTTGTTTGCGGTCGTAATCGCCCCAGCTCACCCAGCCTTCGAGGCGCGTCTGATGCTGACCGAGCCAGCGTTCGAAGGCCGGCCAAACCTCGGTCAACGGCAGCGCCGCGTCGATATTGGCTTGAGTGATGTGTGTGAGTTCGCGACAGAACGGCGTCAGCAAGGGCCGTCGTGTCGGTTTGACGAAGCGCTGGAAGTGATCCTGCTCGCGTCCGGTACGATCAACCAGCGTGGCGCCGATCTCGATAATTTCCATTTCGGTGACCGGCCAGCCACCCTCGTCGGTGGTGGCTTCCAGATCTATGACCAGCCAGTGAGGCATCGCAGGGTTCCTGATTTCCGCGTCCTGATTCATCAGAGCGTAGTCAAACCCTGCGTTTGCGCCTGGCGACTCACTCCACTTGCAACAGGATCTGACGATTTTTTACCTGATCGCCGACCTTGACCTGCACCCGCTTGAGCACGCCGTCAATGCCGGCCTTGAGCGGGTGCTCCATTTTCATTGCCTCCAGCACCACCAGCAACTGACCTTTGCTGACCGCGCTGCCTTCGCTGACCAGTACGTCGACGATGGCGCCGTCCATCGGTGCTTTTAGCGTGCCGGAGCTGACGCTGGTCTGACTGCCGATGACCGCGTGAGTTCGATTCTCAAGGTGCAGGTTGCCGGGATGGGTGAACAGCCAGAGTCGCTCAGCATTGAGCCGATAGGCGTGTCGCTGGCGCAAACCGTCGATCTCCAGCGTCAACGCCAGCGGCGTGTGGTCGATGATTTTGAGTTCCAGGGTCTGTTGCGCCACTAGCACCTGGAAGGTGTTTTGCCCGCGCGGGAGTAGTTGCAGCATCCAGTCCTGCGAATCGAGCCCGAGGCGATAGTGCAGCGGCACATTGGCATTGTTGCGCCAACCCGCCAATGCCGTGCGGTGGAGGCGGGCGCTTGAGTGGTAGAACAGCACCGCGGCGATTGCCAGTTGTTCGGTACTGGGCACGTAGCTGTGCAGGCTTTCGTGATCCGAAAAGTGCTGGGCAATGAACGCCGTGCTGAACGCACCCCTGACAAATTGCGCCTGTTGCAGCAGGCTGACCAGCAAACGCTGATTGCTTTGCACACCCAGCAACACCGTGTCCTGCACGGCACGCAACAGTTTGCGCCGCGCCTCTTCGCGGGTGGCACCGTGGGCAATCAGTTTGCCGAGCATCGGGTCGTAGAACGGGCTGATCGTTTGACCTTCGAGCAGGCCATGATCGATGCGTGCGCCGTGCAAAAGCGCTGGCTCCCAGGCTTCAATGCGCCCGGTTTGCGGCACAAAGTCCTGTGCCGGGTCTTCGGCATAGAGCCGCACTTCCATGGCATGGCCATTGAGTTGCACCTGATCCTGAGTCAACGGCAGTGGCTGTCCTTCGGCGACCAACAGTTGCCAGGCGACCAGGTCCAGCCCGGTAACCAACTCAGTCACCGGGTGCTCCACTTGCAGGCGCGTGTTCATTTCCAGGAAGTAGAATTGCCCGCGGGCATCGAGCAGAAACTCCACGGTACCGGCGCCGACGTAGTTCACTGCACGTCCGGCCTTGAGCGCGGCCTCACCCATGGCCTGGCGCAGTTCGGCGGTCATCACCGGGCAGGGTGCTTCTTCGATGACTTTCTGATGACGACGCTGGATCGAGCAGTCGCGTTCGCCAAGGTAGATAAGGTTGCCGTGCTGATCGCCGAACAGTTGCACTTCAACGTGGCGCGGTTCGATCAGCGCTTGTTCGAGGATCAATTCGTCACTGCCGAATCCGTTCAACGCTTCCGAACGTGCGGTACGCAATTGCGCCGGCAATTGCGACGCGTTGTGCACCAGACGCATGCCGCGTCCGCCTCCGCCTGCGCTGGCTTTGATCATCAATGGATAGCCGATGCGTTCGGCTTCGCGCAGCAATGTGCTGTCGTCCTGTTCTGCACCTTGGTAGCCGGCGATGCACGGCACGCCGGCTTCGAGCATGGCGATTTTCGACAGACGTTTGCTGCCCATCAGTTCGATGGCGTCGGCACTTGGTCCGATGAAGGTCAAACCAGCCTGTTCGCAGGCGCGGGCGAATGCGGCGTTTTCCGAAAGAAAACCATAGCCGGGGTGGACGGCATCGGCGCCGCTGCGGCGGGCGGCATCGAGAATGGCCGGGATGTTCAGGTAGGACTGCTGCACTGGCGCCGCACCGATGGGCACGGCTTGATCAGCCATTTTTACGTGCAGCGCATCGGCGTCGGCTTCACTGAACACCGCGACGGTGCGATAGCCCAGGGCCTGTGCGGTGCGCTGGATACGGCAGGCGATTTCACCGCGGTTGGCGATCAGGATTTTCTGAATGGCGGGCATGGGCTGTTCCCTCGAAAGTTGCGGTGTATGTGCTGGCCTGCTCGCGAAGCTTTTAGGTGGCCCACCCGGGTTTGCGTTTTTGCATGAACGCCATGGTGCCCTCGATGCCTTCAGCACTCGTCACCGCTTCGCTGAACCACTGCGCCGCTTCATCGAGTAATTCACTTGACGGTTGCCCGGCACTGGCCAGCAGCAATTTCTTCGTCGCAGCATTCGCCTCCGGCGCGCAACACAGGACATGCTGCAGCACCTCGTCCAGGCGCTCGGCCAGTGCCTGCGCATCCTGCTCGACAAAATGCACCAGCCCCAAACGGCGTGCCTGATGGCCGTCGAAACGTGCTGCTGTCAGCGCCAGTCGACGGGTTTCAGTCAGGCCGATGCGTTGCAATACAAACGGTGCGATCTGCGCGGGGATCAGGCCCAGGCTGGTTTCCGGCAAACCGAATTGCGCCTGGTGATCGGCAATCGCGATATCGCTGACACACGCCAGTCCGAAACCGCCGCCCATCACGGCGCCTTGCAGCACGCAAATCAGCACTTGCGGCGCGTGTTGTGCTTCTTCCAGCAATGCCCCGAACGCACGGTTCAAGTGGCGGTAGGCATCTGCACCCTGAGTGCGGGCGTTGGCCATGTCCTTGATGTCGCCGCCTGCACAAAAATGTCCACCGGCCCCACTGAGCACCAAGGCTCGAATGGCACGCTCATCGCGAACCGCCGCCAGCATCGCGCGCAGTTCGGCGACCATCTGCAGGCTCATTGCATTGCGGCTTTGCGGGCGATTGAGGGTGACGTGCAGTACGCCGCCGTGCCGCTCCAATAGCAGTGTCTGGCAATCGGGCAGGGGGCTCATTTTTTTTTCCCCGGCAGGATGCCCATCAGTTTGCAGATGATCCCCAGCATGATTTCGTCGGCACCGCCGCCAATCGACACCAGCCGCACATCGCGGTAAGCGCGGGCCACAGGGTTATCCCACATGAAACCCATACCGCCCCAATATTGCAGGCAACTGTCGCTGACTTCGCGACCCAGACGCCCGGCCTTGAGCTTGGCCATCGAGGCCAGGCGCGTGACGTCCTGGCCTTTGATGTATTGCTCGGTGGCCTGGTAGACCAGTGCCCGCAGGCATTCGATTTCGGTCTGCAATTCGGCGAGGCGAAAGTGGATGACCTGATTGTCGATCAGGGCATTGCCGAAGGTCTTGCGCTCCTTGCAGTACTCGATGGTGCTGTCGACGCAGTATTCCAGGCCCTTGAGCATGTTCGCCGCGCCGAACAGACGTTCTTCCTGAAACTGCAGCATCTGCATCATGAAGCCGGCGCCTTCATGGCCGATGCGGTTGCGCTGCGGGATGCGCACGTTGTCGAAAAACACCTGAGCGGTTTCCGAGCTGCGCATGCCGAGTTTGTCCAGATGCGAACTGAGACTGATCCCGGGTGTGTTCATCGGCACCATGATCAGCGACTTGTTGATGTGCGGCTTGTCGTCGGAGGTATTGGCTAGCAGACAGATGAAATCAGCGCTTGGTGAGTTGGTGATCCACATTTTGCTGCCGTTGATCACGTAGTCGTCGCCGTCCTTGCGTGCGGTGGTTTTCAGCCCGGCGACGTCGGAGCCAGCGCCCACTTCCGAGACACCGATACAGCCGACCTGCTCGCCGCTGATGGCCGGGCGCAGGAATGCTTCACGCAGTTCATCGGAGCCGAAGCGGGCCAGCGCCGGGGTGCACATGTCGGTCTGCACGCCGATCGACATCGGAATGCCACCGCAGTGAATGGTGCCGAACTCTTCGGCGGCGACAATCGAATAGCTGTAATCAAGGCCCATGCCGCCGAATTTTTCCGGTTTGGAAATCCCCAGCAAGCCCAGATCGCCTGCCTTGCGGAAAATGTCGTGGATCGGAAAGCGTCCGGCCTTTTCCCATTCGTCGACATGTGGATTGATCTCGTGCTCGACGAATTGGCGGACGGTGCGGCGCAGTGCTTCGTGTTCCGGGGTGAAGATCATTTTTATTGTTCTCCGTAAGATCCGTGGCGATCAGAACCGGCTGACGCCGAAGCTGTTGGGTTGCAGGGCGCGGAGGTCGGCTTCGTGGCAAATATCCAGCAAGTAGCCCAGCAGGGTGCGCGTATCGCGGGGGTCGATCAGCCCGTCGTCCCACAGGTTGGCGCTGCCGTAGAGGGCGGTGGATTGGCTGTCGAGTTTCTGTGCGGTGGCCTGTTCGAGCATGTCGAGCATTTTCGGATCAGGCGTCAGGCCGTCCTTGAGCTGCTTGGCTTGGGTGACGATGCGCAGGACTTTACCCGCCTGAGCCCCACCCATCACGGCCGTGCGGCTGTTGGGCCAGGCGAAAATGAAGCGCGGATCGAGACCGCGCCCGCACATCGCGTAGTTGCCGGCGCCGTAGGAACCGCCCACGACAATCGTCAGTTTAGGCACCCTGGCATTGGCCACGGCTTGAATGAGTTTCGAGCCGTGTTTGATCACGCCTTGCTGCTCCGACTCGGTGCCGACCATGAAGCCTGTGGTGTTGTGGAAGAACAGCAGCGGTGTCTGGCTCTGATCGCACAGTTGAATGAATTGCGCCGCTTTGCTCGCGCCGTTGGGGGTGATCGGGCCGTTGTTGCCGATGAACCCGCAGGCGCGCCCCTGAATTTTCAATTGGCCGCAAAGGGTTTGCTGATCGAATTCGCCTTTGAATTCGAGGAAGCAGGATTCGTCAGCGATGCGCGCGATGATTTCGCGCACGTCGTAGGGCTTTTTCGGGTCGTCCGGTATCAGCCCCAGCAACTCGTCGATGGGGTAGAGCGGCTCTTTATATTGCGGTTCCGGCAACCACGGCAGTTGCTCGTTCCACGGCAGCATGCGCAGGATTTCGCGCACCTGGCGTACCCCGTCGGCATCGTTTTCGGCCAGGTATTCGGCAGTCCCGGCAACTTGCGCGTGCATCTCGGCGCCGCCCAATTCTTCATCCGTGGCCACCTCGCCTGTGGCGGCTTTAAGCAAAGGGGGGCCGGCAAGAAACAGCTTGGCCTTGCCGCGCACCACCACCACGTAATCCGACAACCCCGGTTGGTACGCGCCGCCAGCCGTCGCCGAGCCGTGTACGACGGTAATCTGCGGTAAACCCATGGCCGACATCCGCGCCTGATTGGCAAAACTGCGTGCGCCTTCGACGAAAATCTCCGCGGCATAATTGAGGTTGGCGCCACCGCTTTCGGCGAGGGTGATGACCGGCAGTTTGTTCTCCTGAGCGATCTGTTGCAGGCGCAGGGATTTTTTCAGACCGCTGGGTGAGATCGTGCCGCCCTTGATCGCACTGTTGTTCGCCACCACCAGCGCACGAATGCCAGACACGTAACCGATGCCGGCAATCAAGCCGCCACCGGCCGCGCTGCCATCCTTGTCGTCGTGCAGTTTGTAACCGGCGAGGCTGGCCAGTTCGAGAAACGGCGCGCCGGGGTCGAGCAGCAGGTTCAGGCGTTCTCGGGGCAGCAGTTGGCCGCGCTTGTCGAATTTCGGCTTGGCTTCGGCGGCCTTGTTCAACAGGTTCTGTTCCAGTTGCTGGACGTGTTCGATGGCGGCGAGCATTGCTGCGCGGTTGCGGGCGAATGCCTCGCTGTGCGGGTCGAGTTGGGACTGGATCTGCGCCATGGCTTACTCCTTGTCCTGCAAAACGTCGGGAAGGTAAGCGCGGTGGAAACCGTTGAATGAGTCACTGTGGGTCGCCTTGTGCAACGGCCATGCACGGCAGCCGATGCTGGCGGCACCATCGATTTTCAGCGTGCTGCCACTGATGAATGCCGCTGCCGGGCTTAGCAGAAACACAATCGCCGCGCTGACTTCCGATTCGGTGCCGATGCGCTTGAGCGGCACATGTTCACGCAGGGTCGGGATCACCGCTTTGAACGCCCCTTCGTAGGTGTCCATGCCACTGGAGGCGATCCAGCCCGGCGCGACCGCGTTGACTCGCACCCCGGCGTATCCCCACTCGAAGGCGGCAGTTTTGGTGAAGTTGTCCATGCCTGAACGCGCGGCGCCCGAGTGGCCCATACCGGGCATGCCGCCCCACATGTCGGCGAGCATGTTGACGATGTTGCCACCGTGTTTGCTCATCGACTGGTTGAACACTTCCCGGGCCATCAGGAAACCGCCGACCAGATTGGTGCGTAGCACGGTTTCGAAACCTTTCTGATTGATCGACGCCAGCGGTGACGGGTACTGACCGCCGGCATTGTTGACCAAACCGTGGATCGGCCCGTGCTCGGCGATCAGCACCTTGACCAATTCCTTCACCGCCTCTTCATCGCGAATATCGCAAGCCTTGCAGTGTGCACGGCCACCGTCCTCGGCGATTTCGGCGGCCACCTTCTGCAGCTTTTCAGGTTTGCGTCCGACCAGCAGCACCTTGGCACCGAGCGCCGCCAGTTCATGGGCGGTGCAGCGACCGATGCCGCTGCCGCCGCCAGTGACGATGATGGTTTGGCCGCTGAACAGATCGGCTCTGAAAATCGACGCGTAAGCCATGCAAACAATCCTCTAGTCGAGCTGTTCGGCGATGCTCTGCGGCACCGGGATCTGGATTTCCAGCAGTTGCTGGGCGAAGGCTTTGCCTTGCGGATCGATACGCAGACTGGCCACGCCACCGCCGCCGAGAGCGTTTTCCAGGAGAAAATTCAAACTGTGGGTGCCCGGCAGGTACCAGCGTTCGACCCGACCGTGGAGCGGGTCGAGGACGTGGCTCATCCAGTCGACGATGACCGCTGGGGTCAGCGCTTCAGCGATCCATGGCAGGTATTCAGGCTTGCGCGGCATCACACCGATGTTGCTGTGGTTGCCCTTGTCGCCAGAGCGCGCCACGGCGAGTTTCACCAACGCGACGCTGGCGTCGGCGCGGCCCTCAGGTTTTGGTGGTTGATCGGCGATGGGCAGGTTCTGGCTGTCGAGAGCAATCAATGCGGGCAGGGCGCAGGGGTGTCGCTCACCGGCCTGGTCGATTTGCAGGGTGCAGGCACTTTTATCGATCAGGAACGAGAACAGACGAATGACCGGGTACACCGTCGGCCGGCCACCGACGATGCCGGTGAGCCCCGGCGCCATGCCCGTGGCAGCCTGGGCGATCTCCCGGGAGAACAGGATCAGCGCTTGCTTGTTCGGATGGCGTACAGCCAGTTTGATCACCACCTCTCGCGTGTCGCGACGCTGGCCATGGGGGCCATAAGTGGCTTCACTGCCGAGCAGTTCGAGGCTGGTTTCGCTGTAGGGCATCCAGCCACGCTGGCTGAACATCTGCGCAGTCTTGTCGATAATGGCCTGACCGACGCGGCGTGCCTTTGCCACCGCGTCAATGCCGGCGATCAGGCAACTGGCGGTGCAGCGAAAACCGTCCGGGTACGTGGCACTGACTTTGTATTTGTCACTGGGCGGCAGGCCTTTGGCACCCTGTACATGCACCCCGTTTTTGCCCTGCTGCTGTAGTTTGACCTGACTGAAATTGCAGACCACATCGGGCAACAGATACGCCTGTGGATCGCCGATTTCATAGAGCAACTGTTCGCCGACGGTCAGCGGCGTGACCAGTCCGCCGGAGCCCTCGGGCTTGCTGACGATGAATTGGCTGTCGGCGCTGACCTCTACGATCGGGAAGCCGATGTGCTCGTAATCCGGAACATCGCGCCAATCGGTGAAATTACCGCCGGTACATTGCGCACCGCATTCGATGATATGCCCGGCCAGCGCGGCTTGGGCGAGTTTGTCGTAGTCATGCCACGACCAGCCGAACTCGTGCACCAGCGCTGCACTGACCACGGCACTGTCGACCACCCGCCCGGTGATGACGATGTCGGCGCCCAGGCGCAGTGCCTCGACAATGCCCGGTGCGCCGAGGTAGGCGTTGGTCGACACGCACATTGGTGGCAGCGGGGCGCCGGTGAACATCTCGGTGATGCCTTGGCCGGTGAGTGACTTGAGTTGCGGTTGCAGGTCATCGCCCAGCAGCACGGCGATTTTCAGCGCAGTGCCAGCCTTGTCACAGGCGGCTTGCAGGGCGGCGGCGCAAGCCAGCGGGTTGACCCCGCCGGCATTACTGATGACACGGATTTTCTGCTCGGCCAGTTGCGGCAGTAGCGGCGTCAGCACGTCGATGAAGTCGCTGGCGAATCCGGTCTGTGGGTCTTTCATGCGTGCGCCAGCCATGATCGACAGGGTGATCTCGGCCAGGTAATCGAACACCAGATAATCCAGGCGTCCTCCTGCCACAAGCTGAGCGGCGGCGGTCGACGTGTCACCCCAGAAGGCACTGGCGCATCCGATGCGGACGGTGGTTGGCATTTTTATCTCCGACTCAGGAACCTGCGACAGAAGTGTCTGGAGGCTACCAAGCAAGCGCTTGGTTTGTAAACACTTGAAACTATCTTCTGCCCGAGCGCTTGCTTGGTCGTCGCCAGCGGCTTAAATTGCGCGCAACCCTGCGGTTTCAGGGGGCAACAGACTGATCGACTGTAGGAGAGAACGGGTGGACGAGCAAAAAGCCCTCAGGGTCATGCGCGAATTGGTCGATGCAGGCCAGTTGACCGACCCGGACAGCGCTCGCGGCAAACTGCTGCAGGTGGCGGCTCATCTGTTCCGCAATAAAGGCTATGAACGCACCACGGTGCGCGATCTGGCCGGCGCGGTGGGGATTCAGTCGGGCAGCATTTTTCATCACTTCAAAAGCAAAGATGAAATTCTCCGTGCCGTGATGGAAGAAACCATTCGTTACAACACCGCGTTGATGCGCGCAGCGCTCGCCGAAGCGACCAGCGTGCGTGAGCGGGTGTTGGCGCTGATCCGTTGCGAGTTGCAGTCGATCATGGGCGGCAGCGGCGAAGCGATGGCGGTGCTGGTCTATGAATGGCGCTCTTTGTCCGAGGAAGGTCAGGCCAAGGTTCTCGCGTTGCGCGATGTCTATGAAGACATCTGGCTGCAAGTGCTCGGTGAGGCCAAGGACGCCGGGTTTATCCGCGGCGATGTTTTTATTACCCGACGTTTCCTCACTGGCGCACTGTCCTGGACGACCACTTGGTTTCGCGCGGGTGGCAGTTTGAGCCTTGATCAGTTGGCGGATGAAGCCCTGATTCTGGTCCTCGAAGAGCGTTGAGGCGCTTTCTATCCGTCCGGGAAACTGGCTAACTGGGCAAAACCGCCTAGCTTGAATGCATTGATCGATATTTTTTCGGGGAGTGGGGTGTTTTGAAGTTTTCGCCAATTCGGACAGTCGCGGGGTTAGCGCTCGCAGTGCTGGCTGCACTATGGGTATTGCCCGCTCAGGCAGCGCAATTGGTTCGGGTCGGCGCGGCGCATTTTCCGCCTTACACCGTTCGCCCGGAAAACGGTGCCGATACCGGTCTGTTACCCCAGTTGGTTGAGGCGCTTAATCGCCTGCAAAGCGACTATCAGTTCGTGCTTGTGCCGACGTCGATTCCCCGACGTTTCGGCGATTTCAAGCAAGGCCGGATCGACATGGCAATCTTCGAGAACCCTGATTGGGGCTGGAAGGAGATTCCCCACACCGACGTCGACATGGGCCTTGAAGATGCCGAGATCTTCGTCGCGCAGCGCGAGGAGGGTCGCCAGCAGAACTACTTTGCCGACCTCACCGGCAAACGCCTGGCGTTGTTCAGTGGTTATCACTACGAATTTGCCAACTTCAACGCCGACCAAAAATTCCTCACGCAGCATTTCAACGCCACGCTCACCTATTCCCACGACAGCAACCTGCTGATGGTGCTGCGCGGGCGGGCGGATATCGCGCTGGTGACCCGCTCCTATTTGAGTGATTACCTGCTGCGTAACGAAAAGGTGCGCGATGAGTTGTTGGTGTCGCAACGCATTGATCAGGTCTATCACCACTACGCCATTCTTCGCCCGACCGCGCCGATCAGTGGCGAAGCGTTCGGCAAGCTGCTACAAGGTTTGCGCGACAACGGCGAGATGCTGAAGATTTTCCAGCCGTACCAGATTGCCGTGGTGCCAGTGCCTCATCGCTGAGGCACTGATTGACCTCCAAACCTAAATTTCCCCTCTTGGCTCACGTTCCATCGTTTAACTGTCAACGATTACCGTGAGCCCGACCCATGTCCAATCTGAATGACCTGACTGCCCTGGCCTTGCCATCGGGCAGCCAATTGGTAGCCGATGCAACCGAAAGCCGTCTGAGCCTGAGTCTGGACGGGCAACCGTTGATTCGCCTGCGTCTGGATCGCGAGGCCAAGGGGCCGATCCAGATCGATGAGCGTTTTGCCCTGCCGCCAGGCCAGGCGCTGTGGGCTGCCTGTTACTGGCTGTTCGCGCGGGACCCGCAGTGCCAGCAATTGACTTGGCAACTGGATCAGCCACCGACGCAGGCCTTGCTCAGCGGTTTGCTGGTGAGCACCGACGTGGCGGGTGAATACCGCTGCGAACGCACGCTGTTCTGGCAACTGCCGCAACCGTGGCTCGGCGCTTCGCTGACTGGCAGCTATCCGCAGCAAATGGTTGTCAGCGCTGGCAAGCGCCATCCGTTGCGACCGGTGAAGCCGCGCGGCGAGGTTTATCGGCGTTTTGATGCGCGTCTGGGCGCTTGGATTTCCCTGCGTACCGTCGAAATCGAAGCAGACCTGCCGCGCTTCAATCGCTGGCAGAACAGTCCGCGGGTGGCCAGTTTCTGGCAGGAAGAGGGCAGCCTTGAACAGCATCGCGACTACCTGACCAAGCTTGACACCGACCCGCACACCCTGACCCTGATCGGTTGTTTCGATGATCAGCCGTTTGCCTATTTCGAAGCCTATTGGGCCAAGGAGGATCGCATTGCACCGTTCTGCGACGCGGACAATTACGATCGCGGCATTCACATGCTGGTAGGGGAGGAAGATCACCGTGGCCCGCACAAAGTGGCGAGTTGGTTATCGGCGCTGGTGCATTACCTGTTTCTCGATGATCCGCGCACTCAACGGGTGGTCGCTGAACCCCGTGCAGACAACGCGAAGATGATCGGCCATATGCAGAACCAGTGCTTTCATTGCGAGAAAGAGTTCGACTTCCCGCACAAACGCGCAGCGCTGATGATTCTGGGGCGTGAGCGGTTTTTTGATCGGTGCACATTGGCTTGATGATCGGGCCTCAGGATCTGAGTGATCCAGAGGCCGCCTTCGTGAGCAGGCTCGCGTCCACATGGGTTTGATGAACAAGACAAATCCAGTGTGGAAGCTAGCCTGCTCGCGATTGGGAGCGCTGAAAACTCTGCGGGTTAGCGACGACCCACCGCCACGGCATCCCGACGACTGCCCGAGACCTTGCGGCAGTGCACCAGCGCATCACGAATCATGAAGTTGACCAGGGTCGGCGAAACGCCGAGTTCCTTGGCGATGTCCTTTTGCGGCACACCGTGCAAGCGGTACATCTCGAACGCATAGCGAGTGCGGCTGGGCAGCTCGGTCAGGGCGTCGGCGATGTGTTCCAGGGTCGAGAAGTTGATGTGCGAGATTTCTGGCGAAGCACCCTGAATGACTACGTTCAGCCCTTCCTCTTCAGGGCCGGAATACTTCTGCTCCAACGCCTGTTTGCGGTAGTGATCGATGGCCAGGTTGCGCACGATCTGGAACAGGTAGCTCAGTTGAGCCTTGATCGACGAGGTGATCTGTGGCGCCGATTGCAGTCGGAAAAACGCATCCTGCACCACGTCTTCGGCCCGCGATCGGCAGCCGGTAATGCGCGCTGCAATTTTGACCAGAATCAGTCGGTTGTCGACAAAGGCCTGAAGTAGCGGTGAATCGCACCTGCCTGTGGATACTTGTTCCGTCATGGAAATCACCTTGCTGCCAATAGGTTAGTGGGGCGCCTGGGGGAGGGGCGTCCTACACATCGAGCGACAAATTATGCTGAATGATAATGATTGTCAATTGAGAAAGAGAATTAATGATCCGTGAGGGTGCGGTCTGGGAGGTGCGACACGCCGCCGCACCCCGGCGCCATTGGCTAGCCCGCTTGGCGACTAATTATTTCAAGACGTCGTCCGTTCTCATTGGTGAATGGTTGCGGGGTCACCACCCCGGCCAGACAGTATTCCCATGCCTTGCGTGGTCGGCGTAGACCGCGCCCTGCATGCCCTCGAAGGGCGTGACGCAGCAACCCGATTCCACTAGCAAGCCGAATTCAGGCAGGACACCCAATGACCGACGCGTTCGAACTCCCCAGCACCCTGGTCCACGCCCTCCAGCGCCGCGCGGCCCTGACGCCGGATCGACTGGCCTTGCGTTTTCTCGCCGAAAACGAAGAGCAGGCTGTGGTGCTCAGTTATCGCGAACTCGATCAGCGTGCACGCAGCATTGCTGCCGCGTTGCAGGCCGAAGCCGGGTTCGGTGATCGTGCGGTACTGTTGTTTCCCAGCGGCCCGGATTACGTCGCGGCGTTCTTTGGTTGTCTGTACGCGGGGGTGATCGCGGTACCGGCCTATCCACCGGAGTCTGCCCGTCGTCACCATCAGGCGCGATTGCTGTCGATCATCGCCGACGCCGAACCGCGTCTGTTGCTGACCAGCGCAGATCTGCGTGACGCCTTGCAGCAGATCGAAGGGGCGCCGCCGTTGCTGTGCGTCGACACCCTCGACAACGCTCTGGCCGAGCGTTGGGTTGAACCGACCCTGTCGCCGGATCACATCGCCTTCCTGCAATACACCTCCGGCTCCACCGCGTTGCCCAAAGGCGTGCAAGTCAGTCACGGCAATCTGGTGGCCAACGAATTGCTGATCCGACACGGTTTTGGCATCGACGTGAACCCCGACGACGTGATCGTCAGTTGGCTGCCGCTGTACCACGACATGGGGCTGATTGGCGGTTTGCTCCAGCCGATTTTCAGCGGTGTGCCGTGCATCCTGATGTCGCCGGCGTACTTCCTCGGCCGGCCGTTGCGCTGGCTCGAAGCGATCAGCCAATACGGCGGCACCATCAGCGGCGGGCCGGATTTCGCTTACCGCTTGTGCAGCGAACGGGTCAGCGAATCGGCGCTTGAGCGTCTCGACCTGAGCCGCTGGCGTGTGGCGTATTCCGGCTCCGAGCCGATCCGCCTCGACACCCTGCAACGTTTCGCCGAAAAGTTCACCGTGTGCGGTTTCAGTGAAGACAGTTTCATGGCCTCGTACGGCCTGGCCGAAGCCACACTGTTTGTCGCCGGCACACCGCGCGGCACGGGCATTGCTGCGCTGCGCGTGGACGATCAGGCGCTGGCACAAAACCGCGCCGAGCCGGGTGACGGCAGCCCGATCATGAGTTGTGGCATCAGTCAGCCGGAACATGCGGTGCTGATCGTCGACCCCGCCCGTCTTGAAGCACTTGCCGATAACGCCGTCGGTGAAGTCTGGGCGGCCGGCCCGAGCATTGCTCAGGGCTATTGGCGCAACCCCGAGGCCAGTGCCAAGACCTTCGTTCAGCACGCCGGTCGCACCTGGCTGCGCACGGGTGACCTGGGTTTCATCCGCGACGGTGAGCTGTTCATCACCGGTCGTTTGAAAGACATGCTGATCGTGCGCGGTCACAACCTGTATCCGCAGGACATTGAGCAAATCGTCGAGCGCGAAGTGGAAGTGGTGCGCAAGGGGCGCGTGGCCGCGTTTGCGGTCAGCCAGGATGGCGAAGAGGGCATCGGCATTGCCGCAGAAATCAGCCGCAGCGTGCAGAAAGTCCTGGCGCCCGAAGCGCTGATCAACGCGATTCGCCAAGCGGTGGCCGAGGCTTGTCAGCAAGCACCGAGCGTGGTGGTGCTGCTCAATCCGGGCGCGTTGCCGAAGACGTCCAGCGGCAAACTTCAGCGCTCGGCCTGCCGCCTTCGTCTGGCCGATGGCAGCCTCGACAGCTACGCGGTGTTCCCTTCGGCTGCAGCCTCAAGCACCGAACCGGCCGTGCCAACCACTGACCTGCAAGCCCTGATCGGCCACATCTGGGCCGAGCAATTGAACGTCAAACAGGTCAACAACGACGATCACTTCTTCCTGCTCGGCGGTAACTCCATCGCCGCCACCCAAGTGATCGCCCGTGTTCGCGAAGCACTCGGCCTGGAACTGAACCTGCGCCTGCTGTTTGAAGCGCCGACCCTGTCTGCTTTTGCCGCCGCCGTGGCGCAACAGCAAGAAGATGGCGGCCACGCTCAGGGCGCAATCGCCGTTGTGCCGCGCACTGAGCCGATGGCGCAATCGCTGGCACAAAATCGTTTGTGGATCACCTGGCAACTGGACCCGCAAAGCAGCGCTTACACCATTCCCGGTGCCTTGCGTTTGCGCGGTGAGCTGGACGAAGACGCCTTGCGCCGCAGCTTTGAGCAACTGATCGAACGCCACGAATCCCTGCGCACGCGCTTCTTCGAACGTGACGGCGTGGCCCTGCAGCAAGTCGATGTGACGGCTCAATTCAACCTGCAACGGATCGACATCAGCGATCTGCCATTGCATGCGCGTGAAACCCGTGCGCAACAAATCCGCGAGGACGAAGCGCGCACTCCCTTTGATCTGCAAAAAGGTCCGTTGCTGTGGGTGAAGCTGATTCGTCTCGATGACGAAGACCACCAACTGCTGGTGACGATGCATCACATCATCGCTGATGGCTGGTCGCTGAACGTGCTGATCGATGAGTTCTCGCGCCTGTATGCCGCCGCCTCCCAAGGTGCTACCGCCCGTCTCGCGTCGTTGCCTACTCAGTACGCCGACTACGGCAGTTGGCAGCGTCAATGGCTGGCGCAAGGCGAGGGCGAGCGGCAACTGGCGTACTGGAAAGCGCAGTTGGGCGATGAGCATCCGACCCTGGCACTGGCCACCGATCATCCGCGCTCGGCTCAGCAACTTCATAGCGCCGCACGACACACGGTGCGTCTGAGCGTCAGCCTCAGCGAAGCGATCCGCAACACCGCGCAGGCGCACGAAGCGACGCCGTTCATGCTGCTGCTCTCGGCCTTCCAGAGTCTGTTGCACCGCTACAGCGGCCAGCGTGATATTCGCATCGGCGTGCCCAATGCCAACCGTCCGCGCCTGGAAACCCAGGGCCTGATTGGCTTCTTCATCAACACCCAAGTGCTGCGCGCGGAAGTCGATTCGCGCTCGTCGTTTGTCCAATTGCTGGCCCAGACCCGCCACGCCGTACTCGGTGCCCAGGCCCATCAGGATCTGCCGTTCGAACAACTGCTCGAAGCCTTCCCGCAGGCCCGTGAGCAAGGCCTGTTCCAGGTCATGTTCAACCACCAGCAACGCGATCTGAGTGCGCTCAAACGTCTGCCGGGTCTGCTCGCCGAGGAACTGCCGTGGCACAGCCGCGAAGCCAAGTTCGACCTGCAACTGCACAGCGAAGAAGACCGCAACGGGCGCCTGACCCTGTCCTTCGACTACGCCAATGAGCTGTTTGACGCCGCGACCATCGAGCGTCTGGCCGAGCATTTCAGCAACGTGTTGCGTGAGGTCTGTGAACGTCCGCAACAAGCCATCGGCGACCTGCAACTGTTGGCTGCCGCCGAGCACGATCAACAGCAACAGTGGAGCATTGCGCCGTGTACTGCGGCGCAACAATGGCTGCCGGAACTGCTCAATGAACAGGCACGCCAGACCCCCGAGCGCAGCGCACTGATCTGGGACGGTGGCAGCCTCGACTTTGCCCAGTTGCACACACAAGCCAACCGCCTTGCGCATTACCTGCGCGATAAAGGCGTTGGCCCGGATGTCTGCGTGGCCATCGCCGCCGAGCGTTCGCCGCAACTGTTGATCGGCCTGCTGGCGATCATCAAGGCAGGCGGCGCCTACGTGCCGCTGGACCCGGATTATCCGGCCGATCGCTTGGCCTACATGCTCAGCGACAGCGGCGTTGAACTGCTGCTGACCCAGACCGCACTGCTCGACCGCTTGCCGGCCAGCGAGGGTGTCAGCGTCATCGCCATGGACGCGCTGCATTTGGAGAACTGGCCAAGCCAGGCACCGGGTCTGTGCCTGCACGGCGACAACCTTGCCTACGTGATTTACACCTCCGGTTCCACCGGCCAACCCAAAGGCGTCGGCAACACCCACGCGGCGCTCGCTGAACGTTTGCAGTGGATGCAGAACAGCTATCGCCTCAACGAAACCGACGTGCTGATGCACAAAGCGCCGATCAGTTTCGACGTGTCGGTGTGGGAGTGCTTCTGGCCGCTGATCACCGGTGCCCGTTTGCTGATCGCCGGCCCCGGCGAGCACCGCGATCCGCATCGCATCGCCCAACTGGTCCAGCAGTACGGCGTGACCACGCTGCACTTCGTGCCGCCGCTGCTGGCGTTGTTTATCGACGAGCCACTCAGCGCCGAGTGCACCAGCCTGCGCCGGGTCTTCTCTGGCGGTGAAGCCTTGCCGGCGGAGCTGCGCAACCGCGTGCTCGCGCAATGGCCGGCGGTGCAACTGCACAACCGTTATGGCCCGACCGAAACCGCGATCAACGTCACCCATTGGCATTGCACCCGCGCCGATGGCGAGCGCTCGCCGATTGGCCGACCGCTGGGCAATGTGGTCTGCCGTGTGCTCGACGCCGATCTCAATCCAGTACCGGCCGGTGTACCCGGTGAACTGTGCATCAGCGGTAGCGGTCTGGCCCGTGGTTATCTCGCCCGCCCGGCACTGACCGCCGAACGTTTCGTGGCCGATCCATTGGGCGAGCAGGGCGCGCGGCTGTACCGCACTGGCGACCGCGCTCGCTGGACGTCGGATGGAGTGATCGAATACCTCGGCCGTCTCGATCAGCAGGTCAAACTGCGCGGTTTTCGCGTAGAACCGGAAGAAATCGAAGCGCGTCTGCTCGCTCAGGACGGCGTTGCCCAAGCCGTGGTGCAGGTGCGCGAGACCGCCGCCGGTGCGCAACTGATTGGCTATTTCACGGCCCTTGATGGCCGCGAAAATCAGGACGCGCAGATCATTCGCCTGAAAACCGCATTGGCCGCCGAACTGCCGCAATACATGGTTCCGGCGCAACTGATGCGTCTGGACGAAATGCCCCTGAGCCCAAGCGGCAAACTCGATCGCCGCGCCTTGCCAGCGCCGCAATGGCAAGTGCGCGAACACGTCGAACCGGTCTCTGCGCTTGAGCAACAGATCGCCGGCATTTGGCGCGAAGTGCTCTGTCTGGCGAAAATCGGTCTGCGCGACGATTTCTTCGCCCTCGGCGGCCACTCGTTGCTGGCCACGCAAATCATCTCGCGTACTCGTCAGGCCTGCGACGTCGAACTGCCGTTGCGCGCCTTGTTCGAACACAGCGAACTCGGCGATTTCGCCGAGCAGATTCGCCTGATCCAGGTCAGTGGCCGCACCAACCGACAACCGCCGATTGCTGAAGTTGATCGCCGTCAGTCGGTGCCGCTGTCCTACTCACAGCAACGCATGTGGTTCCTCTGGCAAATGGAACCGGACAGCCCGGCGTACAACGTCGGCGGCATGGCGCGCCTGCGGGGCGTGTTGCATGTCGAGCATTTCGAGGCGGCATTGCAGGCGCTGATCCTGCGCCACGAAACCCTGCGCACCACGTTCCCCAGCGTCGACGGCGTGGCCCGTCAGCAAGTGCATGCCCAAACCGGTGTACGCATGGGCTGGAAGGATTTCTCCCAACTCGCCGCTGAGGTGCGTGAGCAAAACGTCCAGCAACTGGCCGACGCAGAGGCGCACCTGCCGTTCGACCTGGAAAACGGCCCGCTGCTGCGCGCCTGCCTGGTCAAGACTGCCGATCAGGAACATTACTTCGTCCTGACCCTGCACCACATTGTCACCGAAGGCTGGGCGATGGACATCTTTGCCCGCGAACTCAGCGCGTTGTACGAGGCGTTCGTCGATGACCGCGATTCGCCGCTCGAACCGCTGGCGGTGCAATACCTCGACTACAGCGTCTGGCAGCGCGACTGGCTGGAGTCCGGCGAGCGTCAGCGCCAACTCGACTACTGGACGGCGCAATTGGGCCGCGAACATCCGCTGCTGGAATTGCCGGGCGACCGTCCGCGCCCGCCAGTGCAAAGCCATCAGGGTGAACTGTTTCGCTTCGATCTGAGCGACGGTCTCGCCGCACGGGTTCGGGCGTTCAATGCGCAAAACGGTCTGACCCTGTTCATGACCATGACCGCCGCCCTCGCCACGCTGCTCTACCGCTACAGCGGCCAGACCGATCTGCGCATCGGCGCGCCGGTTGCCAACCGTATTCGTCCGGAAAGCGAAGGGCTGATCGGTGCGTTCCTCAACACGCAGGTGCTGCGGTGCCAGCTCGACGGGCAGATGTCGGTCGGCGAGTTGTTCGACCAGGTTCGCCATACGGTGATCGAAGGCCAGTCGCATCAGGACCTGCCGTTCGATCATCTGGTCGAGGCCTTGCAGCCACCGCGCAGCGCCGCGTACAACCCGCTGTTCCAGGTGATGTGCAACGTGCAGCGCTGGGAGTTCCAACAGAGCCGCACGCTCGCCGGCATGACTGTCGAGTACCTGGCCAACGATGCACGGGCGACCAAGTTCGACCTCAATCTGGAAGTCACCGACCTGGACCATCGCCTCGGTTGCTGCCTGACCTACAGCACGGATTTGTTCGATGAGCCGACCATCGCACGCATGGCCAGACATTGGTGCAACCTGCTCGAAGCACTGATCGCCGATCCGCAACAACGCCTCAGCGAACTGCCGCTACTCGATCAACCTGAACGCCAGCAATTGCTCGACAGCCTCGGCGTGGAGCCGGGCGAGCATCGCCTTGATCAGTGCATCCATCACCTGTTCGCCGAAAAGGCTTTGGCGCGAAAAGATGCACCGGCCCTGACTTTCGCCGGACAGACCCTGAGCTACAGCGAACTCGATGCCCGCGCCAATCGTCTGGCCTGGGCGCTGCGTGAGCGCGGCGTCGGGCCGCAAGTGCGGGTTGGTCTGGCGCTGGAGCGTTCGCTGGAAATGGTCATCGGCCTGCTGGCGATCCTCAAGGCCGGCGGCGCTTATGTGCCGCTGGACCCGGAATACCCGCTCGATCGTCTGCATTACATGATCGAAGACAGCCGCATCGGGCTGCTGCTCAGTGACCGCGCCCTGTTCAAAGCCCTGGGCTCATTGCCGTCGAGCGTGGCGCGCTGGTGCCTGGAGGATGATCGCGCCGCACTGGCCGATTACCCGGCCACCGAGCTGCCCTTCATTAGCCTGCCGCAACATCAGGCGTACCTGATTTACACCTCGGGCTCGACCGGCAAACCGAAAGGCGTAGTGGTCAGTCACGGTGAAATTGTCATGCACTGCCTCGCGGTAATCGAGCGTTTTGGCATGCGTGCGGATGACTGCGAGCTGCACTTCTATTCGATCAACTTCGACGCCGCCACCGAGCGTCTGCTGGTGCCGTTGCTCAGCGGTGCGCACGTTGTGCTGCGGGCGCAAGGGCAGTGGGATGCGCAAGAAATCTGCGGGCTGATTCGCCGTCATCGCATCAACGTTCTTGGCTTTACCCCCAGCTATGGCAGCCAGTTGGCGCAATGGCTGGCGACGCAAAACGACATCCTCCCGGTGCGCATGATCATCACCGGTGGCGAAGCGTTGACCGGCGAACACCTGCAGCGCATTCGTGCAGCGTTCAAACCGAGCCTGTTCTTCAACGCTTATGGCCCGACCGAAACCGTGGTCATGCCGCTGGCGAGTCTCGCTCCCCAGGTGCTGGAAGAAGGCGCCGGCAGCGTGCCGATCGGCAGCGTGATCGGCGCGCGCGTCGCTTACATTCTCGACGCCGGTCTGGCGCTGGTGCCGCAAGGCGCGACGGGTGAATTGTTCGTTGGCGGCGCGGGACTGGCTCAGGCCTATCACGACCGTGCGGGCATCACCGCCGAACGGTTTGTCGCTGATCCGTTTGCGACCGATGGCGCACGCATGTACCGCACCGGCGACCTGGTGCGCCAGCGCGCCGACGGTCTGGTGGAGTACTTGGGGCGCATCGACCATCAGGTGAAAATCCGTGGTTTCCGTATCGAGTTGGGCGAAATCGAAACGCGCTTGCTCGATCACGACGCGATCCGTGAAGCGGTGGTGCTGGCACTGGACACACCGAGCGGTCAGCAATTGGTGGCCTATCTGGTGACGGCGCTTGCCGATCAAGTCGAAGCCAGACAGGCCGAACTGCGTGAAGCCCTCAAGTCGCATCTGAAGGCAAAACTGCCGGATTACATGGTGCCGACGCACCTGATTCTGCTGGCAAGCATGCCGCTGACGGCCAATGGCAAACTCGACCGCCGCGCCTTGCCGGCGCCGGATCCGGAGCTCAATCGTCAGGACTACGTCGCCCCCGGCAGTGAACTGGAGCAGACCCTGGCGCAGATCTGGTGCGACGTGCTCAACGTCGAACGGGTCGGTCTCAACGACAACTTCTTCGAACTCGGCGGCGACTCGATCCTGTCGATTCAAGTGGTCAGTCGTGCGCGACAGCAGGGTATTCATTTCAGCCCGCGTGATCTGTTCCAGCACCAGACCGTGCAGACACTGGCCGCTGTGGCCAGTCGCACGCAGCAGGTGACGGCCGAACAAGGTCGGGTTGTTGGCGAGTCGCCAATGACGCCAATCCAGCACTGGTTTTTCGACACGGACATCCCTGAGCGTCAGCACTGGAACCAGGCGTTGTTGCTGGAACCGACCGTGAGGCTGGAACCTCATCGTCTGGAGCAGGCACTGTGGGCAGTGATTGAACAGCACGATGCCTTGCGCCTGCGTTTCAGCCAAGTCGCAGGCCAGTGGCAAGCGACGCATCAGCCCGTGTCTGAAGCGGTCGTGTTGTGGCAGGTGCGTGTCACGTCGATGGACAAGTGTGAAGCACTGTTCGCCGATGCCCAGCGCCGTCTCGATCTGCAAAACGGCCCGTTGCTGCGCGCTTTGCTGGTCGACGGCCCGCAAGGGCAGCAACGTCTGTTTATTGCTATCCATCACCTGGTGGTTGACGGTGTGTCGTGGCGGGTATTGCTCGACGATCTGCAAACCGTGTATCGCCAACTCGACAACGGGCAGTCGCTGAAACTGCCGGCGAAAACCAGCGCCTTCAAGGACTGGGCGGCACGCTTGCAGGCTTACGCGGGCAGCGAGTCCCTGCGTGAAGAATTGAGTTGGTGGCAGTCGCAACTGACCGGCCCGAACGCTGACCTGCCGTGCGAAAACCCGCAGGGCGACCAACACCATCGTCACGCGCAAACCGTCAGCGTGCGACTCGATGCCGAGCGCACTCAACAACTGCTGCAAGCGGCGCCGCGTGCCTATCGCACTCAGGTCAACGACCTGCTGCTGACGGCGTTGGCCCGCGTCTTGTGCCGCTGGAGCGGTCAGCCGTCGGCGCTGATTCAACTCGAAGGCCACGGCCGCGAAACCCTGTTCGACGAGATCGACCTGACCCGCACCGTCGGCTGGTTCACCAGCGCCTATCCATTACGCCTGACCCCGCACAATATCGAAGAGGCTGCCGGGCAGGGCGCTTCGATCAAGGCGATCAAGGAACAACTGCGCGCCGTGCCGCACAAAGGTCTGGGCTATGGTGTGCTGCGTTATCTGGCCGATGACGTCTGCCAGCGCAGCATGGCGGCGTTACCGAATGCGCCGGTCACCTTCAATTACCTCGGTCAGTTCGACCAGAGTTTCGGCAGTCATGCGCTGTTCCGTCCGCTGGACGAGCCGGTCGGTGCCGCCCATGATCCACAGGCGCCGCTGCCGAACGAGTTGAGCATCGACAGTCAGGTCTATGGCGGTGAACTGCTGCTGCGCTGGACCTTCAGCGCCGAGCGTTACAACGCGCAGACCATCAATGAGCTGGCCGCTGCCTACCTCGGCGAACTGCAAAGCCTGATCGCTCACTGCGTGCAAAGCGAGGCCGGCGGCCTGACGCCGTCGGACTTCCCGCTGGCCAAACTGACCCAGGCACAACTCGATGCCTTGCCGGTGCCGGCCGCGCACATCGAAGACGTCTATCCGCTGACCCCAATGCAGGAAGGCATGCTCCTGCACACCTTGCTCGAACCGGGCACCGGTCTGTACTACATGCAGGATCGTTATCGCATCAACAGCGAACTCGACCCCGAGCGTTTCGCTCAGGCCTGGCAAGCGGTGGTCGCCCGTCACGAAGCGTTGCGTGCGTCGTTCTGCTGGAACGTCGGCGAAGACATGCTGCAAGTGATCCACACCCCGGGGCGCACGCCGATCGAATATCTGGACTGGAGCGCCATCGCCGACACCGAGCAGGAACCCAAGCTGCAAGCGCTGCTCAAAAGCGAGCGCGAGGCCGGCTTCGATCTGCTCGATCAGGCACCGTTCCACCTGCGTCTGATCAAGGTTGGCGCGGCGCGTTACTGGTTCATGATGAGCAACCACCACATCCTTATCGATGCCTGGTGCCGTTCGTTGTTGATGAACGACTTCTTCGAGATCTACACCGCCCTCGGCGAGGGCCGCGAAGCACAGTTGTCGGTGCCGCCGCGCTATCGCGATTACATCGCTTGGTTGCAACGCCAGAGCCTGGCCGAGGCGCGGCAGTGGTGGCAGCAGAATCTGCAAGGGTTCGAACGCACCACGCCGATCCCCAGCGACCGGCCGTTCCTGCGTGAACACGCCGGTGACAGCGGCGGCATGATCGTCGGCGACCGCTACACCCGTCTCAATGTCGAGGACGGTGCACGTCTGCGTGAGCTGGCGCAGGCCCACCAACTGACCATCAACACCTTCGCCCAAGCGGCGTGGGCACTGGTGCTGCGACGCCTGAGCGGTGATCGTGACGTGCTGTTTGGTGTCACCGTGGCCGGGCGTCCGGTGGACATGCCGCAGATGCAACGCACCGTTGGCCTGTTCATTAACAGTGTCGCGCTGCGGGTGCAGATGCCGGCGGACGATCAGCGCTGTGGCGTGCGCCAGTGGCTCAGTGGTCTGCTCGACAGCAACATGCAACTGCGCGAGTACGAATACCTGCCGCTGGTGAACATTCAGGAACAGAGCGAATTGCCCAAAGGCCAGCCGCTGTTCGACAGCCTGTTCGTGTTTGAAAACGCCCCGGTGGAAGTCTCGGTGCTGGACCGGGCGCAGAGCCTGAATGCAACCTCGGATTCGGGCCGCACCCACACCAACTTCCCGCTGACGGCGGTGTGCTACCCGGGCGATGACCTCGGTCTGCACCTGTCTTATGACCAGCGTTATTTCGACGAATCGACGGTCGAGCGCATGCTCGGCGAGTTCAAGCGACTGCTGCTGGCGCTGATCGACGGCTTCCATGGTGACATGGCCGATTTGCCGCTGCTGGGTCGCGAAGAACAAGATTTTCTGCTGCACGGCTGCAACCAGAGCGCTCACGACTATCCGTTGGAGCACAGCTACGTGTCGCTGTTCGAAGCGCAGGTTGCGCAACATCCGCAACGCATCGCCGCCCGTTATCTCGATCAGCAATTGAGCTACGAGGCGCTGAACCACAACGCCAACCGCCTTGGTCATGCACTGGTTGCGGCCGGCGTGCAGATGGATCAACCGGTGGCGTTGCTGGCCGAACGTAACCTCGATCTGCTGGGCATGATCATCGGCGGCTTCAAGGCCGGTGCCGGTTACCTGCCGCTGGACCCGGGCCTGCCGAGTCAGCGTCTGCAACGGATCATCGAACTGAGCCGCACGCCGGTGCTGGTGTGCAGCGAGGCGTGCCGTGAACAGGCGCAGGTCTTGCTGGACGAATTCAGTTGCGCCAACCGCCCACGGTTGTTGGTCTGGGAAGAGGTTCAGGCCCTGGCGACGTCGATGGAAAACCCGGGCATTCACAGTGGCCCGGACAACCTCGCTTATGTGATCTACACCTCGGGCTCCACCGGTTTGCCGAAGGGTGTGATGGTCGAACAGCGCGGCATGCTCAACAACCAGTTGAGCAAGCGCCCGTACCTCGATTTGAGCGAGGCCGACGTGATCGCGCAGACCGCTTCGCAAAGCTTCGACATTTCCGTCTGGCAGTTCCTCGCCGCGCCGCTGTTCGGGGCGCGAGTGGACATCGTGCCGAACACCATCGCCCACGATCCGCAAGGTTTGCTGGCGCATGTGCAGGTGCAGGGCATCACTGTGCTGGAGAGCGTGCCGTCACTGATTCAGGGCATGCTGGCCTCGGATCACCTGAGCCTCGACGGTCTGCGCTGGATGCTACCGACCGGCGAGGCGATGCCGCCGGAGCTGGCGCACCAATGGCTGCAGCGTTACCCGCAGATCGGTCTGGTCAACGCTTACGGCCCGGCGGAATGTTCCGATGACGTGGCGTTCTACCGTGTGGACATGGCCTCGACTCGCGGCAGCTATCTGCCGATCGGCACACCCACCGACAACAACGTGCTGTATCTGCTTGATGGCGCGCTGGAACTGGTGCCGTTGGGTGCGGTGGGGGAATTGTGCGTGGCCGGCACCGGGGTCGGGCGCGGTTATGTCAGCGATCCGCTGCGCACTGCGCCGGTGTTTGTACCGAATCCGTTCGGTGCGCCGGGCGAGCGTCTGTATCGCACCGGTGACCTGGCGCGGCGGCGTAGCGATGGCGTGCTGGAATACGTCGGCCGCGTCGATCATCAGGTGAAGATTCGCGGTTACCGGATCGAATTGGGTGAGATCGAAGCGCGTCTGCACGAACAACCGCAATTGCGCGATGCGGCGGTCGGGGTGCAGGAGGGCGTCAACGGCAAGCACTTGGTCGGCTATCTGGTTGCGGCGGATTGCGCGCTCAACCCCGACGAACGTCTGGAGCGCATCAAACAACGCCTGCGCAGCGAATTGCCGGAGTACATGGTGCCGCTGCACTGGTTGTGGCTTGCGCAGTTGCCGCTCAACAGCAACGGCAAACTGGATCGCAAAGCGTTGCCGGCGCTGGAGATCGGTCAGTTGCAGAGCCGCGATTATCGGGCGCCACGCAATGAGCTTGAGCAGACCCTGGCGGGTATTTGGGCTGAGGTGTTGAAGGTCGAGAAGGTCGGCGTGCGCGACAACTTCTTCGAGCTGGGCGGGCATTCTTTGCTGGCCACGCAGATTGCTTCGCGGGTGCAGAAAACCCTGCAACGCGACGTGCCGCTGCGGGCGATGTTCGAGTGCAGCACGGTCGAGGCGCTGGCCGAATACATTGAGGGGCTGGCGGCCAGCGATATCACCGAGGAGAAGGTGGATCGCTTGAATGATCTGATGGCGCAGCTGGAGGGTTTGTAGTCTCCGGCATCATTGAACTCAACACACTTCAACCGCCACATTCGAGTACATTTTCAAGGTTGACGACCCCGAACCGGCAGCTCAGTCTGCCGGTTCACTTTTTTACCGCGCAGGTGAATCGATGCCCTTTTTCACGGTGGACGGACAAGCACTTCATTACATTGATCAAGGCACAGGCCCCGCCGTGTTGCTGGCCGGCAGCTATTTGTGGGACCAGGCCATGTGGGCGCCGCAGATCGCCGCGTTATCGCCGCACTATCGAGTGATTGCGCTGGATCTGTGGGGCCATGGCGAATCCGGGCGGCTGCCCGATGGCACTCAGTCGCTGGATGACATTGCCCGTCAGGCGCAGGCGTTGCTCGATCATCTGGGCATCGACAAGGTCACGCTGGTCGGGCTGTCGGTGGGTGGCATGTGGGGCGTGCGTCTGGCGCTGTCGGCACCGCAGCGGCTCAAGGGGCTGGTGCTGATGGACACTTACGTTGGCGTCGAACCCGAACCCACCCGTCAGTACTACTTCTCGCTGTTTAAACAGATCGAGGAAACCGGGGAAATCTCTGAACAGTTGCTCGACATCGTCGTGCCGATCTTCTTCCGGCCGGGCATTGATCCGCAGTCGGCGTTGTATCAGGGTTTTCGCGCAAAACTCGCGGCTTACACCGCTGACCGGCTACGCGAAAGCATCGTGCCGATGGGGCGCATCACCTTTGGTCGTGATGACCTGTTGCCGCGTTTGGGTGAGCTGAATGCAGCGACCACACTGGTGCTGTGCGGCGATCAGGACAAACCACGGCCACCGTCGGAAGCGCAGGAAATGGCAGAGCTGATTGGTTGCCCGTGGGTACTGGTGCCAGAGGCTGGGCATATCTCCAATCTGGAGAATCCGGCGTTTGTGACTCAAGTGCTGTTCAACTTCCTGAGTGAGCGCAACGGTTAGACCGCGTCATCGTTCTTCGCGAGCGAGCCCGCGCCCACAGAAGGATGGCATTCCACTGTGGGAGCGGGCTCGTTTGCGAAGGGGCAGTAGCCTCAACAATGTCCAGTGTTATTTAGGCCCAAGAATCTTCGCCAACTTGTCCGGCGTCGGCGCGCCTTGTTGCTGTTGCAGTTCGCCCTTGTCGTCCATATAGAAAATCGCTGGCGTGGCTTGCAGGTCCAGGTCTTCCATCAACTGCATGTTTGCCGCCAGTTTGGTCTGCACCGCCGCCGGGATGTCTTTCAACGCCTTGAGCGAACTGCCCTTGCCTGCCTTTTCGTGGTCTTGCAGGGCCTTTGCCGGATCCTTGGCGGCCAGCAGCGCAGCAGATTTACCCGGGCTGTCTTCGCGAATGATCCCGACCATGATGTGCCGTAATTGCACCTTGCCGGAGTTGACCCACGGCCGTGCCTGTTCCCAGAACATGTTGCAATACGGGCAGTTCGGGTCGCTGAACAGGTACACCGTGCGGGGTGCATCCTTGTTGCCGTCCTGAATCCAGTTGCTCGCTTCAAACTTGGCCCAGACTTCCTTGGCCATCGGCGCGTAGACCAGTTTTTGCAGCGGTTCGCTGCTCAGGTCCTTGCCGTCGGCGTCGTACAGGTTGCCCAGCAAAACGTGTTGACCGTCCGGGGTCAGGTACAGCGCCATGCCACGGTTCTGGTATTGCGCGGCATAACCACGCAAGCCGTCCGGGGCGTCGAACTGGCCGACGATTTTTGCGCCTTTGGCTTCGATCTTTTTGATCGCGGCCGGTAACTCTTCAGCGGCCTGAACGGACGGCAGGTGGAGCAGGGCTGTGCCCAGGGTCAGCGTCAGCAGGTGGCGGAGGCGGTGCATGGCAGTTTCCTTGCAGAGGTGGCCGGGCCTGTGGCTCGGTTCGGGGCGTCGAAGTTTTCCAGGGCGCGGGCCAGACTGGCGTTGGACAGTTCGCCCAGATGACTGGCCAACAGCCGGCCGTCAGGGCTATAGAACAGGGTAGTGGGTAATGCCATGGAACCCACGGCCTGACCCAGGCGGCCGCCACGGTCGAACAACACGTTGCTCAGGCTCAGACCCTGGGTTTCGAGAAACGTCGCCACGCTCTGCATGCTTTCGGCCTGATTGACGAACAGGAAGGTCAAATCGGGGCGTTGCTGTTGGGCACTTTCCAGTACCGGCATCTCCCGCCGGCAGGGCGGGCACCAGGTCGCCCACAGGTTGATCACCAGTGGCCCGCCCTGATAGTCGCTGAGTTTGATGGTCTCCCCGGCCGCGTTGCGCAGAGAGATGTCCGGCAAGCGGGTACCTTGTTCGTAGATATTCAACGACAAGGTCGCCAGCAGCCAGAAGGCCACGCCGCTGGCGACGCCGAACCCCAGCGGTCGACGCGCCCCCGGGCGACGCCAGCCACGATACAGCGCCGCCAACAGCAATACGATCACCCCCGGCCAGGCAAGAAAACCACCATCGCGCAGGTCGATGATCTGCCACGGATCATTGCGATAGTGGCTCCAGTACATGGCGACAAATGCGATGCGGGCCGCGAGTATGCCGAGCAGAAACAGGCAGAACAACGCTGACTCGGGGTTATCGCCACCACGCTTGGCCACCCGCCAGCCAACAAAGGTTGCCAGTGCCAATGCACTGATCAGCAGCAGGTGATTAAGCGCGATGGCAAACGTGCCGAGGGTGAAGGTCAGCATCAGTTGGCGTCCCGGGTGGCGGTCCAGCGTTGCAGGAACGTATCGGCATCGACTTCACCGGTAATGCGCTGGCTACGGCGTTCCTCGCCGTCGGCGCCGATCCACACGAAGCTGGGTGGTCCCGGTACTTTGTAGCGACCGAGCAGTTCACGGCTGGCGGCGTTGTCGGCGGTGACATCCAGTCGCAGCAGGCGCACATCGCTCAGTGCCTGCATCACCTTGTCCTTGCCGAACACCTGCTTTTCCATGACTTTGCACGACACGCACCAGTCGGCGTAGTAATCGAGCAGCACCCACTGGCCCTGGGCCTTGGCGGTATCCAGTTCGCGTTGCAGTGCCGCCGGATCCTTGAGAGTGGTGAACGCGTCATGGCCACTCGTTGCGGCGTTGGTGACACGGCCGGCGCTGTAGACCTGCAACGGCTGGTACGGATCGTCGCTGCCGCCAGCGGCGCCGATCACCAGCAAACTGCCCCACAACCCGAGCAGCAAGGACGTGGCACCGAACATCTGGGCAACCCGGCCATAACCGTCGGATTGTTTCCAGGCGCTATAAGCGGCGATCAACAACAGGGCACCGCACAAACCCTGCCACAAAGACGGATCCAGCACCGGGCGCAACATCAACAATGCGGTGGCGAGGAACAGGAAGCCGAACACGCCTTTGAGCAGGTTCATCCAGTCACCGGGTTTTGGCAGGAAGCGATTGCCGACCGTCACCAGCAGCAACAGCGGTACGCCAATGCCGATCCCCAGCGCGAACAGAATCAGACCGCCATGCAGGGCGTTACCGCTCTGTGCGATGTACAGCAGCGCACCGGCCAGTGGCGCGGTCATGCAGGGGCCCACCAGCAAACCGGACAGCGCGCCGAGTACACCCGCGCCAATCAGGCTGCCACCGGTGCGGCTGCGCGAAGCGTGTTCCAGTCGGTCCCGCAGCGCGACCGGCAATTGCAGTTCAAAGAAACCGAACATCGGCAATGCCAGCACCACGAACACGGCGGCGAAGGCACCCAGCAGCCAAGGATTTTGCAACCAGGCCTGCAGGTTCGCCCCCAGCAGTGCGGCGATCACGCCCATCGCGGCATACACCAGTGCCATGCAGATCACATAACTGCTGGCCAGCGCGAAACCGCGACGTGGCGTCGCGCCACTGCCGACAATCATCCCGGCCAGGATGGGCAGCATCGGCAATGTGCAAGGGGTGAACGCCAATAGCAGGCCAAGGCCGAAAAACACCAGCAGGCTCCAGCCCAGCGCCCGTTGTTGCAGGCTGCTGGCCAGGGCTTGATCCGGTGCCTCGGCGCTCGCATTGGTTTGCGCTTCGCCCCCGAGGTCGATGACCCGGGTTTGCGGCGGATAACACAAGCCCGCATCGGCACAGCCCTGGTAGCTGACTTTGATTTGACCGGTGGCCGCCGCAGGAATTTTTACCTCCAGCCCTTGGCGATACACCGGTTGTTCACCGAAAAACTCGTCGCTGTGGGATTCGCCCTCGGGCAGTGCCGGCTGCTGTTCGGCCGTCAGCCCGTCGAATTTCAGGCGTTTCTGGTACAGGTAGTAGCCGTCTGTAATTTGCCAGAATAGCTGGGTTTCACCGGATTCCAGGCGTTCGGACGTGAGCGCGAACGCCTGGTCGACCGGTAGAAACTCGGGTTTTGTTTCAAATGGATTGTTTCCTGCCTGGGCCAGACTCGAAATCAGAAGCGCAAACAGTAGAAAGAAATGACGCATGTAGGAGCCTTGTCCCTGTGCAAGTGAAGCGCAGAATGGGCGGTGGCGATTAACCGATGATTAACCGCGCCCTGTGAAGCCTCTTGGCGAGTCAGTCACGCAACAGTCCTGGCCAGGTACCGTCATTGACCGACATTGGGCCGTACGTTAGTGAATTGTCCATGTCGTATCTCAGGTACTCGTGGTTGGTCAGGAAAATGTAAAGCACTGAGCTGTCCGATGTACGATCATTTTGTGCAACGGAAATCATTCGATGTTTATAGCGCGACAAGCCCGGCCAATTATTCTCGTTGATCGTTCTGTGACTGATCGTGTCGCGTGCCAGGTTTAAGCTGAGGGTAGTGCCATCGCTTAACAGAAACCGGAAATATTTGTCTTTTGCGAGAATCGGCCACCAGGTACCTCCGATAATTCGCTCAAAGTACGGTTTCAGGCGGTGCCACATTGAATGTTCGAGGAGCTGGTGGCCCATGACTTTGTCGGTATCCTGGTTGTACCACGTCACCACCGGAGTTTTATCCTGATAAGAGAACAACCACAGAATATCGCGGTCATCGAAGAATACTTTCTCCCGAGGGATTCCGGTTGTAGTGAAGCCGAAACGCAGGTTTTTTACGTCATTGAGAGTGTCCCAGCGACCCTTGACAGGTGTGGGGTAACCCTCCGGTACTTCATTGTCACCAATGTTGAAGCGTGAGTAGGTGTTGGTGTCTTTGAAGAAAAAATAAATCCGGTCTTCTCCTGCGCGCCAGTCCACAGCGACAAAATTTTTTAATTCAGGCATGTCTGATTCCATTCATATAAAAGCGGTAAGTTTGCTGCTTTAAGGTTTGTTTGTACGGCGGCTGTCACACAATGGCTCAGTCGCGCAGCAGCCCCGGCCAATTGGTTTCATTGATGTTGTGCGGGCCGGATACGAGCCGGTCTGTCAGTATGTTGTAAACAAGGTATTGGTTGCCGGTCAGGAAGATATACCAATAGCTGTCTGCGAAAGTCCGATCATTTTGTGCGCCGGTGATGATCCGGTTTTTATAAGGAACAAGGGCGCCCAGCCTATGCTGGCCCAACGTATTGCGGGTCAGTGTTTTTGCTCTGAAGTCGAACGTCAGGTAATGCCCGTCATTGAGGATGAATCTGAACAGGAAAGAATGGCCCGTAATCTCTGCCCATGTACCGGTAATGATCTTGTCAAAGTAAGGAAGTATCGGCTTCCAGAGCGTGTCGGCCAATTTGTAAATGCCCGATACTTTGTCTTCGTCCTGGTTGTACTTGCAGACTGTCGGCGTGTCGCCGTTGTAGAAGAACAGCCAGGCGATATCTTCGTCGCTGCCGGCGTTAAACCCCAGTGACGTGGTGGTGAAGCCGAAGCGCAAGTGTTTGGTGTACGGGTCGAACTTGTCCCAGCTGCCTTTAGTGGGGCCGGGATAGCCGTCCGGCACTTGTCGGTCGCCGATATCGAATCGAGAATAGGTGTCGGTGTCTTTGAAAAAGAAGTAAATGCGATCGGGGCCAGAGCGCCAGTCGACGGCGACGAAGTTTTTTAATTGACGCATGTTTTAAGTCCATTTAATCAGGGTTGTTTTTGTGAGGCGTGTTCAAACTATCTGGAAAAGTTATTTGTATGTAGTGAAAAGGTGTGGTTTTTTATTTCTGGAAGCGCTGGATGGACATGATCTAGCGCAACATCCGACTATTGGAGTGGGCGATCACAGGGCGCTGGCCCGCTCGATTGTTCGCTGTGCTTTGCGTCACACTCGGGGATCGCCATAATTGCCGCTTAATCCTCACTTGCTTCACTCACGTCTTTTGCTCAGGGAGCTGCCATGCACGTACTGGTTTGTGAAGACGATGAGTTGATCGCCAGCGGTATCGTCGCCGGTCTCACTGCCCAGGGCTTGACTGTGGAGCACGTCAACACCGCGTCCAAGGCGCGGGCGATACTCAAGGTCGCCGAGTTTGACGTGATGGTGCTTGATCTCGGCCTGCCCGACGAAGATGGCCTCAAACTGTTGCAGCAGCTACGCCAACAAGGCCTGGAGATTCCCGTGCTGATTCTGACTGCACGCGATTCGGTCACCGACCGCGTCAACGGCTTGCAGGCCGGCGCTGACGATTACTTGCTCAAACCGTTTGATCTGCGTGAGCTTTTTGCGCGTCTGCAAACCCTGCTGCGTCGAGTGGCCGGGCGCAGCGTCAACCTGATTGAACACGGTGCGCTGACCTACGACCCGAGCAGCCGTGAAACCACCCTGGCCGGGCAGCCGGTGGATTTGTCGCGACGCGAACAATCGCTGCTGCAAGCCCTCCTGCACAACCGGGGCCGAGTGCTTTCCACCGAACAATTGAAAGACAGCGTCTACGGTTTCAATGATGAGCTGGAAAGCAACGCGCTGAACGTGCATATCCATCACCTGCGCAGCAAACTGGGCAAAGGCATTGTCGAGACTGTGCGAGGGCTGGGCTATCGCCTCGGGCCGGCCGATGGTGGAGATCAGAACAAGTGATGAGTCTGCGATTGCGCCTGAGCCTGACCCTCGGCGCTGCGTTTGCGCTGATCTGGGCGCTGGCAGCGGCGTGGATGCTCAGCGATCTGCGCAATCAGATGATGTTTTCCCTCGATCAGCGTCTGGTGGCTTCAGCACGCATGGTTGCCGGGCTGCTGGAGCAACTGCCGGCCTTGCCGAGCAAAGGTGAGGGCACTCATTTCAGTGCCGAGCAACTGAACATTCCCGGCGGCATGGCCTGTCAGGTCAGTTCGCTGCGCGGGGAGATTCTCGCCCGCAGTCACAACCATCCTGAACAAGCGCTGGAGGCCGAGAAAATGGGCTTCCACGACCAGATGATCGACGGCGCGCCGTGGCGCAGTTTCACCCTCGCCCGGGGCGATGTGCGGATCACCACGGCGGACCGGCAGATTGAACGCGAAGCCCTGAACATGTCGATCCTGCTGGCGGCGTCGGTGCCGGTGGGGGTGGCGTTACTCGGATGTCTGTGCCTGCTGTGGCTGGGGATCGGCCAAGGGCTGGCGCCGCTCAACCGTCTGCGCGAAGCTTTGATGCGGCGTAATGCCGATTCGCTTGAGCCGTTGCAGTTGCAGTCGTTTCCCAGCGAACTGAAGCCTTTGCTCGACACCCAGAATCAGTTGTTCCAGCGCATCGGCAAGACCATCGAACGTGAACGTCGCCTGACCGGTGACGCCGCCCACGAACTGCGCAGCCCGCTGACGGCGATCAAGACGCACCTGCAAGTGGCACGCATGACCGACGGCAGTGCCCGCGATCAGTCGCTGGCACGGGCCGAGGAGGGCGCCGACCGTCTGCATCGCACGCTTGAGCAGTTGCTGTTGCTGGCGCGGGTTGAGGGCAGTCTCTCGTTTGATGACGGTTCGCAATGCAGCGCCGAACAAGTGGCCAGACTCGCCATTCAGGACGCCACGGGTGGTGAACGTCAGCGGATCGAATTGCAGGTGCCGGCCAATCTCTCGGCAGCGCCATTGCAAATGCCAGCGGTGCTGTCGATTGCCGCGCTGCGCAATTTGCTCGACAACGCCCTGCGCCACACGCCCGAGGACTGTGCGGTCGAGGTGAGCCTGGAAACCATCGGCAACCGCGTACGCTTTGTCGTGCGTGACCACGGCCCCGGCATTGCGCAGGACGATCTGCAGCATCTGACCCAGCGCTTCTGGCGCAATGGCCAGAGCACGGGCTGCGGCCTGGGCCTGGCGATTGTTCAGGCAATCGTCCAGCGTTGCGACTGCGCGCTGCATTTCGACAGCCGCCCGGACGGGTTGCGGGTTGAACTGACCATGCCGTTGCAACCGGCCTGAATCCAGCATGAATCCCACAAAGGATCAGTGTTTTGGCTCATCAAATGTAACTTCTCGGCGTTCGCTATCCGGCTGGCTTGGGGTTAAGGTCACCCAAGCTTTGACTCAATGGATTGAGGGAACTGCGCCATGGAAGCACCCATCTGCATTCGTCCGGCCATTCTGGCCGACGTCGGAATCATCAGCCGTATCATCGAACATTCGATCCGTTTCGGTTGTGCGCTCGATCATCGCAATGACCCGCTGCTCGTCAGTGGCTGGACCCGACAGCATAGCGCTGACGCCATCAGTGCCCGGCTCGCCGATCCGCACTTCTACTTGAGTATCGCTTTGCAGGCGGACAAGCCGGTCGGTGTCGGCATGGCCCGGGTCAGCGGCGACATTGTGTTCTGCTATGTACAGCCGCAATCCTTTCGCCGTGGCGTGGGGCGGGCGCTGATGAATGATCTTGAAGGCTGGTTGCGGGTTCGGGGGGCGCTTCACGCCCACCTCAACAGCACTTGCACCGGTGAAGCCTTTTATCGTCATCTGGGGTATCACGAATCCGAACCATCCCTGGCACACCAAGGCTTGCAGGTCCTGCCCATGTACAAGCCGTTGCCGTTGACCGGATGACGAGTCGATCAAGGGCCTAAATCCTCACCTCGCTTAAGCGTTTCCAGAACAGGAAAACCTGCAAGTACGCGCCGTGACTGGAATGCGTAATTGTCGGGTGTGCTGTTTTGGTCGCTATCCATAGCCAATTGAGGGGTCGAGAGATGTCAGTCGCCACCAGCCTTATCGAAGCGTCGTCGGCCCGGGTCATCTCGGCGCCAGCGGAAACCCTGTATCAGTTCAATGAATCGCCATTGCTGGCCCGTCAGGCCCGGCAGGAATCCAATGCCCGCAGCTATCCACGCCGCATTCCGCTGGCACTCAAGCGCGCCAGGGGCTTGTATGTCGAAGACGTCGAGGGGCGTACTTTCATCGACTGCCTGGCCGGTGCCGGCACGTTGGCGCTGGGGCATAACCATCCGGTGGTGATCGAGGCGATCCAGCAGGTGCTGGCCGATGAATTGCCGCTGCATACGCTGGACCTGACCACCCCGGTCAAGGATCAGTTTGTCCAGGATCTGTTCGGCCTGCTGCCCTCGGCGCTGGCGGCGCAAGCGAAAATCCAGTTCTGCGGCCCGACCGGCACTGATGCAGTGGAAGCGGCGTTGAAACTGGTGCGCACCGCCACCGGGCGCAGTACGGTGCTGTCGTTCTCCGGCGGTTATCACGGCATGAGCCAGGGGGCATTGAGCCTGATGGGCAGCCTGGGGCCGAAAAAACCGCTGGGGGCTTTGCTCAGCAGCGGCGTGCAGTTCATGCCATTCCCGTATGACTACCGTTGCCCGTTTGGCCTCGGTGGCGCGGCGGGGGTGAAGGCAAACCTGAGCTATCTGGAAAACCTGCTGAACGATCCTGAAGCGGGCGTGCAATTGCCTGCGGCGGTGATCGTCGAGGCGGTGCAGGGCGAGGGCGGTGTGATCCCCGCCGATATCGAATGGCTGCGCGGTTTGCGCAGGATCACCGAGAAGGCTGGTGTGGCGCTGATTGTCGATGAGATCCAGAGCGGTTTCGCCCGTACCGGCAAGATGTTCGCCTTTGAACACGCCGGCATCACCCCGGACGTGGTGGTGCTGTCCAAAGCCATCGGCGGCAGTCTGCCGCTGGCGGTGGTGGTCTATCGCGACTGGCTCGACACCTGGCAACCGGGCGCCCACGCCGGTACCTTCCGGGGCAATCAGATGGCGATGGCTGCAGGCTCTGCGGTCATGCGGTATCTGGTCGAACACAAGGTGTGCGAACACGCCGCCGCCATGGGCGCGCGCTTGAGTGAGCACCTGCGCATCCTGCAACGGGATTTCCCGCAACTGGGCGATGTTCGTGGTCGCGGTTTGATGCTTGGTGTCGAGTTGGTCGATCCGAATGGCGCCCCGGATGCGCTCGGCCATCCACCGTCGTTTGCGCGACTGGCGCCACTGGTGCAGCGCGAATGCCTCAAGCGTGGCTTGATTCTGGAACTGGGTGGCCGTCATGGCGCGGTGGTGCGTTTCCTGCCGCCGTTGGTGATCACCGCTGCCGAGATCGACCGTGTTGCCGAGATTTTCGGTCGCGCCCTGGGCGCGGCCATCGCGGCACTCTAAATTTCTCACCACGCCGAACGTTCTTTCTACATACCCGGCTGCACCCTTCGAGCAGCCCACCCTCACAACGATGGAGAATCAGCATGACGTCAGTATTCGACCGCGAGGACATCCTCTTTCAGGTCGTGGTCAACCACGAAGAGCAGTACTCGATCTGGCCGGATTACAAAGCCGTGCCAGAGGGTTGGCGCACCGTGGGCAAGAGCGGCTTGAAGAAGGAATGCCTGGCCTACATCGAGGAAGTCTGGACTGACATGCGTCCGCTGAGCCTGCGCCAGAAGATGGAAGGTCTGACAGCCGCTCAATAAGCGGCCAGGCAAAAAAAGAAACCCGCTGGACTGGATGCAGTCAGCGGGTTTTGTCATTTCCGGGATTTGATCATGCAGAGCGTTAATGCGCTGTAACTGCACTCAACCCCTTGAGCAACTCGTCGACATTGCCTTCCAGTTCAACCACCGGGTCCGCCGCATCTGTACTCAACACCAACAGCCGACTACCCGATTCAGCAATCGCCGCTTTTACCGCCTCCGACGGCTGTCGATGGTGCAACACCAGCGCCACCTCATTGTCTTTTAGCGTCGCCGTCAGTTGCTTCAGATCTTCAGGTGCCCAGTCAGCATCAGGGCGTGGGTCCTGACCGATCAGCTCCAGGTTCAGGCTGCCGATCAGATACCCGAAGTGATCGCTCAAGCTCATCACACTCAGATTATCGGTACTGGCCAGACGCGCTTCGCTGTCGGCGCTGAGCTTGAGCAAGCGCTGTTTCAACGCCGCCAGATTCGCCTCGATCCTCGGCTTGGCGGTCGGTGCCAAACGCACCAGATCGGCGGCCATCACGTCGGCCATGCGTCCCATGTTGTTACTCGCCAGCCATGGCTGACTGTTCAAACCATCGACCTTCAACCCCGGTTGCACAGCGATGCCGGGCAGGGCGCCGTCGACCGGACGGGCAGCATCGACTTCAACGATACGGATGTTGCTGCGGCGGGCGATCGGGTACAGCGGATCATCGGCCCACAGCGAGCGCACACCGATCACCGCATCGGCGCCGGTTGCCAGTTTGCTCAACGCCGGCGCGCCGCGCCCGGTGAAGTAGGCGGTCTGGCGACTGCCCGGCAGGTTGGCCGGTGCCGCACGTTCCAGGCTGACGTCGGTGCCTTTGAGCAGCACCTCGCCCAGGCCATAGGTGATTGGCAGCGAGGCGAGCACTCGCAGGGTTTTGGCGCTTTCGGCGGCCATCAAAGGCGTTGCGACCACGCCGCACAGGGCCATGGCCAACGTCAGGTTGCGCAATGAAAAAGCCATTTATCCAAGGTTCCCTTTCAGACTGGGGATGACACCGCGCGCGATGGCGGCGAGGGCGAAGGCGATGCCGGCGACCAGAATGATCGCGGCGCCGGACGGAATCGGCAGATCAAACACGATCGGCGCGAGAATTCCGCACAGGGTGCTGACGGTGGCAATCAATACCGAACACCCGAAAAAGCCCTTGAGCGACTGGCTGAGCAAACGCGCCGCCGCCGCCGGAATCACCAGCAGGGCGCCCACCAGAATTGCGCCGATGACTTTCACGGCCGCGACGGTGATCAGTGTCACCAGAATCACGAACAGGTAATCCAGAGTCTTTACGGCCACGCCGCGCACGGCGGCCAGTTGCGGGTTGAAACTGGCGAGCATGATGCGGTTGTACAGCGGCAGGGCCAGCGCCATGACCAGCGAACCGACGATGGCCAGCACTGCAAGATCGTTGCCGTTGACGGTCAGCACCGAACCGAACAGCACGTTCTCCAGAATGTGCACGTTGATCTTGCCCGCCAGAATCAGCAGCAGACTCGCGCCCAATGCCAGCGATACTGACAGGAACACGCCGATCAGGGTGTCGGGTGCCAGGCCGGTGCGGTTGCGCAGGTAATTGAGCAGGATGCCGAACAGCAGGCAGTAACCGAACAGGCTGCCGTAAGGTCCGGTGTAGGGTTCGCCGAGCAGGATGCCGATGGCCACGCCGGTCAGCGCCGCATGGCCCACCGCCTCCGAGAAAAACGCGAAGCGCTTGACCACCACCAGCGTGCCGAGGCCACCGAGTACCGGGCCGATCAACAGACCGGCAAGCAATGCATTGACCACAAAACCATAGGCCAGCGCTTCGGGCAGGTAACCGGAGGAGGCCCAGCCCTGGACCATCAGACGAAAGGCTTCATAACTCATCAGGCAACGCTCCGTGGATGGGTCGAAAACAAACTCAGCAGGCGTTCCGGAGTCAATGCCTGTTGCGGTGTGGCGTCGAACAGCACGCGACGGTTGAGACCGGTGACGCGATCGGCCAGACGCCCGACCGCGTCCAGATCATGTTCGATCCACAGCACGGTGATGCCCGCTGCGCGCCAGTCGCCGAGCAGGCGTTCGAATACCTGGATCCCGGCTTCGTCCAGAGCCGACATGGGTTCGTCGAGCACCAGCAGTTGCGGCGCCGGGATCAGCCCTTGCGCGAGGAGCACTCGCTGACGTTCACCGCCGGACAGCGCGCCCATGCGGCGTTTGCGTTTGTCCTGCATGCCGACGCGCTCCAGTGCCGCACCGATGGCGCCGGCGTAGCGCTTGCTCAATCCGAGAAACGCCGGCCGGCGCTGGCACATGGCGGCCATGAAATCGTCGACTGTCATCGGCAAACCGCGATCGAATTCCAGCGCCTGCGGGACGTAGCCGATGGTGCCGGGCATGCCGGGCCATTGCAGGCTCAACTGCCCCTGATGCGGCATTTGCCCCAGCAACGTCTTGATCAGCGAGCTCTTGCCACCCCCGTTGGGGCCGACCAGTGCATGCACGCTGCCGGGCTGTACCTCAAAGGTTACGTTGTCGAGAATCGTGGTGCGCCCCAGCGTCAGACTGACTTCGGCAAAATCCAGCGTCGGCCCCGAAACCTGCGCGAGCAAGCTCGCTCTCACAGCGGATCTGGATGCGTCAGAAAGGGTTTGTTTTACCGTCATGCGCCGGACTCCTGAATCGCCCGAACCACGGTGTTGAGGTTGCCGGTCATTTCCTTTTCGTACTTGTCTGCCGCGTATTCACCGTAAGAAATGTGCGACAGCGGGTACAGCTTCACGCCTGACTCACGCTCAATGGTGTCGACATACGTGGATGGGAAGTCCATTTCCGAAAAAATCACTTTTACGTCCAGTTCGCGCAACTGGTCGATGGTCTTTTTCAACTGGCTCGGGCTCGGTTCAATACCGTGGGCCGGTTCAACCACCGCGGTCACTTCCAGGCCGAATTCGCGCAGCAGGTAGTCATAAGCGGCGTGAACCGTGGCGACGCGCAATTGGGCGTTGGGTGCCTGGGTCAGTTTGGCGAGCGCATCGGCACGCATCTGCCGCAGGCGTTTGCCGTAGGCGCGGGCATTTTGGGTGTAGGTCTTGGCGTTGTCCGGATCGAGTTTGCCCAGCTCGCGAGCGATGTTGTTGACCTGCGCGATAGAGGCGCTGATCGACAGGAACGTATGCGGATTCACGACTTTGCCGGCACCGCGTGCGGCGACCCCGGTGGCGGCCAGCAGCGGCACGTTTTCGTTGGCTTCGATGGTGTTGACGTTTGGCGTTTCGCTGGCCGCGATCATGCGGTCGGCGAAATCATCATGGCCGACACCGTTGAGCACGATCACATCCAGACCGCTGATGCGTTTGATGTCCTCGGCCCGGGGTTCGTAGGCGTGCGGATTGAAACCCGCAGGAATCAGCGGCACGACCTCAGCCTTGTCGCCGACGATGTTCGCCACATAGCTGTAATAAGGATGCAAGGTGATGCCGATACGCAGGCGTTTGGCCGGATCGGCGCTCGCTAGCGGGCTCAGCAGGCAGGCGCAAAGGCCCGCTAGAAACAAACGTAACAACGGACGGCGAGGCGATGAAATAGACATGGGCAAGCGGTCTTCTCTCGAATAAGGGCGAGGAATCAATGACGATGTTCGCGGGTAACCCCGGCATCGTATTGCGCGACGATCTGTTTCCACCCGGCGGCGGACAGGGCGGTGTCGGTCAGTTTCGGTGGCGCTTGCAGACCCGCATCACGATTGAGCCAGATATCCGGTGCAGCCTTGTCATCGGCGGTTACGCGCATCAGAAACGAACCGGCGACGGCGGGTGTCTGGCTATGGCCGAAGTAGGCGCTGTCCGCGAGTATTTGCCAGGCATGGCCGCCACGGCTGATCGCGCTGACGTCCTGAGCAAACGGGGCGAAACCTTCATCGGCCAGGCCTTGTGGGGACGGCAGGGTTTTCTGTTCTTCGCGCAGCAACTGGATTTCGTCCAGCGTCACGCGCAGATCGGCATAAATGCCCTGCTCGGCGGCGCTGAGGTCGCGCCGGGCATCGAACTGATGGCTGGCAACGGGCTCCGGTTCGTGGGAAACCCTGCGCCATGCCACCACGGAACCTGCTATCGCGAGGATCAGCAGGCACAGCAGCAAGACGTTGAGGGTTTCATGGCCGGCTCCAGCCGGGCGCACAACTTGGGTGGTTGGCGTACTCATGGTGCCTCGATGTCCGCTTGGTCGATTTCCACGACGTGCCCCGGACCGGCATCGAACAGTACGTAGAACTCGGTGCCGGGTTTCTTGAAGGTCAGGGTCGAGTCGCTACCGAGTTTGCCCGGCACCAGAATCGTCTCGTCGTAGCCGATCACGTCGAGGGTTACCCCCGGCGCGCCGCTGCCGTCGGAGAAACCGCCGGTGCATTTGATCTGCTCGGCATCAATGGCTTTGCACTCGCACATCGGGTTGTGCGCCAGGGCGCCGGCGCTGAAGCCGGCGCACAGTACCAGCAGCGCGGCCCTCAGTCGCAGACGGGAAGGGCGTTGAGCGGGGCTCATGGGTTGGCTCCTTGTTTGTTCAGCCAGGCAATGGTGGCGGGGGAGGCCTGGCTCAGGGGAATCGAGGCCTGATGCATGCTGCCGTCCCAGCCCTCCAGGGTGATCCACAGTTCGGCGTCAGCTTTGGTTTTTTCCGGGATCGGCAGTTGTGTGCCCATTCGGTAAGGCGTACCGAAGAAGATCACGCCGGCTGCACGCAGGCTGCGCGGCTTGCCGATGCGCAGATAGGTGGCCTTGACCTGTTCGATACAGGTCTCGCAGAGGGCCGCGCTAAAACTCTTCATATAGCCGGCCGGCCCCGTGAGGATGGGGGCTTCATTGCGAAGTTCGGCCAATCGCAGGCTCCAGGGCCCGACCTGGATATCACCGATCTCGTGCTGACCCAGGCCACTGTCGCCGCGAAACAATGAGGCATCGGCGAAGTATTTGGGCATGAAGCCCAGGGGGATCAACAACAGCAGAACATTGATGTGAAACCGCCACTTGTGCCAGAAGCGAGACAGTCGGGATGGCCGCTTGATCAAGGTTGACTTGCTCACAGGCTGGCCTGCGAAGGTTCACGGCTCATGGCCGCTTGCGCCTTGATGCGGGTTTTCTTGTCCTCGCGCTTCAGCGCGTTGGCGGTCGCCAGCGCGGTACGCTTGGTCCAGATCAGCAGGCCACTGAGCACCATCATGCTCAGCAGCAGGCCGAAGAAAAACCAGATCAGCTTGATCCAGATTCCGCCGAAGTCACCGGTGTGCAGCGGGCGCATGGATTCGGTTACGAACTCCAGCGAGGAGCGATCGGACAGTAACCGTAAAGCGGCCAGGTCACCGTTGTACGGGTTGAGCGTCGCGGTCTGGAACATCAATGGATACCAGCCGCGACCGCCGACGCTCATGTGGCTGTAGGCGTTACCCGGCAGGCTGACAAAACTGGCTTGCAGCCCCGGAATCTTCTGTTGAGCGATCTCGATGGCGTGATCCAGGCTGATATGTGGCGGCGGCGTGCCTGTTGCTGAAACGGGTACGCTTTCTCGGGACATGGCCGGGATGATCGGTTCGCTGGAGATGGAAATCTGGTTATCAAACAGAATCGCCCGGATCAGGAACCAGATGCCGGTAATGGAAATGACCGCAATGAACCAGATCGACCAGATGCCGCACAGTCGATGGAAGTCGCCCCAGAAGATGCGTGCTCCGTGGCGCACACGCAGGGTCGGACGCAGAAAACCTTTCCAGAAGCGCTTGTAGACCACCAGTCCGGTCATCAACGAGACCAGCATGGGCACGCCCAGAAACGACACCAGATACCACCCCCAACTGAAACCGTTGGTGAATGGCACCAGCCACCAGCCATGCAGGGCGCGGGTGAAAGCCTTGAAGTCGAAGGCGGGCGCAGTGCCCTGAATGACGCCGGTGTACGGGTTGACGTAGACCGTCAGTGAGCGCCCGTCGGGGTAGCTGACTTCGACATCAAGGGCAAAGTGTGATTCGTCCGGACGGCTGATGCTTTGCACCAGTGTCTGGGGCTCGGCCTTTTTGATCGCAGCCAGAATCTGGTCGTAGCTGAGCAGCGGGGCATCGTCTGAGGGCTGGCTGGCGCGCATTTGCGGGTTGGCCAGCCAGACAATCTCCTGGCTGACGACCGCCAGCGTGCCGGTGACGCAGACGATCAGGACAAAAAACCAGATGGGCAATGCAAGCCAGCTATGTGCCAGGAACCACAGTTTGGAGCGGGATTTCTTCGACATGATTACGCGTCTTGATTCGGTGAAAGGCCGCGTGACTACGGGCTTCGTAGTTGGCGTCCCTGAAAGGCGCAGTCGTGGCTTTTGCCTACGCGAAAGGCCTGTATCCCTATAAGACGGATGAGCGAAGCAAATCCCGATAAACGATATGAAAGTAAATGTTTCGCAATTCTCCGGATGATCCAGAACTGCTCTTGGGGATCTCGGTAAGTAGCGCTGGCAGGTGAAGCAACCGCGCCAAACAACCCTGTGAGAGCGGGCTTACTCGTGAGGAGGCCAGACCTGCCACGCAAAAATCTAACCCTGACTGAACATCTCCATTGCCCGCTGCCTGATTTGCTCCTCTGTCAGATCCTCCTTGCGTGTGGCCAGAAACCACAAATGCCCATAGGGATCCTTCAACGTGCCGCTGCGATCACCGTAAAACTGGTCCTTGACCTCGGACACCGTCGTCGCCCCGGCGTCCAGCGCCCGTTGAAATGATTTGTCGACATCAGTCACATACAGATGCAAACCGACCGATACCGCTTTGTCGGGGCTGCTCAGTGGCCCTTGATCACACGGCGAGCCGAGCATGATTGCGCTGTCGCCGATACGCAGTTCCGCGTGGCCGATGCCGCCATCGGGCATGGCCAGGCGCATGACTTCGGTGGCACCGAAGGCTTTCTTATAGAAATCGATGGCCTCGGCGGCCTTTTGGATGCCCAGGTATGGGGTAATGCTGTGATACCCCTCCGGGATGGGTTTGACGCTCATGACGTTCTCCCTGATTTTTATTCGAAGAGATGTGGCTCCACCCCACAGGTGGAAAATTCACTATAGAACTGTCCTTGCGGCGAGGATTTTTGCCCGACGAGCAGCACCCCATATCCGTATTAGAGAAAGTGCGGCCCGGGTCCTTGTTCTCCCAGCACATCGCCCTGATTGCGCAGCGGACAAGCCTCCATCGACAGGCAGCCACAACCAATGCAGCCATTGAGTCGGTCGCGCAGCAGCGTCAGTTGGTTGATCCGCTCATCCAGTTCGCGCTGCCACTGCTGCGACAGGATCTTCCAGTCCGCCGCGGTCGGGGCACGATCATCCGGCAGGATTTTCAATGCCTCGCCAATCTCCGCCAGCGTAATGCCCAGGCGCTGTGCAACCTTGATCAGCGCTACCCGCCGTAGCACTGCGCGTGGATAACGCCGCTGATTTCCGCCATTGCGCTGGCTTTTGATCAACCCCTTGGCTTCATAAAAGTGCAGGGCGGTGACTGCAACGCCGCTGCGGGCCGCGACTTCACCCACGCTTAACGGCTTGTGTAGGTTTTCTTTGGTGATCATCTGAAACAGCTCTTGACCTTGACTTAACTAGAGGTTTTACCCTGCGATCCTTCGAGTCGCAAGATTCGTCATACAGATACGAGGGGGCTTTTCATGCAAGCATCAGCGAAAAATCGTAGCTTCACCCAGTTGATCGAATTCGAGATCGAACCTCGGCAGCAAACGGCACTGGTCTTGGCGTTGTCGGTGCAAACCGAGCGTCTGGCCCTGCGCTACGAGGGGTTTGTCAGCGCCAGCGTGCAGGCCAGCGACGATGGCCGGCGGGTGTTGAGTTTTCTGCAATGGCAGAGCCGCGAGGCCGGGGAGGCGGCATTCAGCAGTTTCGAGAATGGTGAGCAGGATTTTTGGCAGTTGATCCGCGCCCATCAAGCGAAAACCGTCACGTTCAATTCGTTCCAGGTGCTGAGCAGCATCGCCCGCAGTCATGACGATGCACTGCACTGCCATCTGGTCGGGTAGATCGAAAACCGGATCAGCCATTTGCGGGGAAATGGTCAAATTCTGATAGCCACTATCGAGAGCGTTGATTTTTGCTCGAGCGCGGCCGGGCGTAGCCTTTGTCCATCGACTCCACACTGCTTGCCAGGACGCTCCCCATGAATCGTTTACTGACCCTTTCGCTGTTGCTCGTGGTTTCCGTGCTTGCCGGATGTGCCACCCATGTCTCCCCGGAACAACGTCCCTACACCCCCGAAGAAACCCGTGAGTTGGCGATGGAGGCCCTCAATCGCAGTGGTTTGTCCTTTGACGAATATCACGCGAAAAAAGCCTTGTTGCTTGGCCAGTCACCCAAAGCATTTGGTTTCGATAAACAAGGCGAAATGAGCGCCGAGCGTGCCGTACAGCTGCATGGCCGCTCAAGCTGAAAGGCAACTGTACTGCTTGAAGTTTTACCTAACTGTCCGTGGGTTTACTGGGCTGCGTGGGATAGGGTCAACATCTGAATGACCTTGATGGATTGCCCACCATGACCCTCTCGCTTGATCTTCTGCTGGGCTTTGCCCTGTTTGCCCTTGTCACCTCGATTACGCCGGGGCCGAACAACACCATGTTGCTGGCATCGGGGGTAAATTTCGGTTTCAACCGTACTATCCCGCACATGCTCGGCATCACCTGCGGCTTCTTTGTTCTGGTGGTGGCGGTGGGTTTTGGTTTGGGCGCGGTATTTCAGAACTATCCGATTCTTTATACGGTGCTGCGCTACGTCGGTGCCGTATATCTGCTGTATCTGGCGTGGAAAATCGCGCGCTCCGGGCCTGTCGGTGACAGCGCGCAAGGCGAAGGCAAGCCGATCAGCTATCTGGGTGCTGCAGCGTTCCAGTGGGTCAATCCCAAGGCGTGGATCATGGCCATCGGTGCCATCAGTACCTACACGCCGATGCAGGGTTATTTCACCAATGTGCTGGTGATCGCCGCCGTGTTCGCCATCATCAATCTACCGAGCGTCGGCGTCTGGGCCGCGTGCGGTACGCTATTGCGCAATGTGCTGAAGGATCCGCGCTGGTTGCGTGTTTTCAACTGGGGAATGGCCACGTTGCTGTTGATTTCGCTGTACCCGTTACTTCTCGAAAGCTTTAGCTGACGCATTGCTTCAATCGCCGGCCCGATGCCTGTTAAGCTCGGCTTCAGGAGCGTTCCTACGCACTTTTAAATGAAGTTGTTCTTCTTTAACGGCATCCGATCAGGTATTGATGACGCTCTCCAACCGACGCGCAGCTCACGAGGCTGCGCTGTGCCGTTTGCAGACACGAGCCTCCTGATCCCGGAACACGCTCTGCGAGTCTTTTATGAACACACGTCCGTTGTATTTCGATTACGCCGCCACCACACCGGTGGACGAGCGTGTCATCCAGGTGATGATCGAATGTCTGGGGTTTCACGGTAACTTCGGCAACCCGGCTTCCAGCTCCCACGCGTTCGGCCAGCAGGCCCGGAAAACGGTCGAGCAGGCTCGCCGGCAAGTCGCCGAACTGGTGGGTGCGCAAGCCGGACAGATCGTCTGGACCTCCGGTGCCACCGAGTCCAATAACCTCGCCCTCAAAGGCGTGGCCCAAGCGCGCGGTGTGCCGGGCGGCCACATCATTACCAGCCAGATCGAACACAAAGCCGTCCTCGATACCGCCCGCCAATTGCAGGACGCCGGCATCGCCGTGACCTATCTTGTGCCGGACACCGACGGCCTGATCACGCCGCAGGCTGTCAGCGAAGCGATGCGCGATGACACCTTTCTGGTGTCACTGATGCTGGTCAACAACGAACTCGGCACGGTCAACGACATCCCCGCCATCGGCGAGGTCGTGCGTGGCCGCCAAGCACTGTTCCATGTCGATGCGGCTCAAGGTGCCGGAAAAGTGGCAATCGATCTGGCGCAGTGGCCGGTCGATCTGATGTCGTTTTCGGCGCACAAGCTATACGGTCCCAAAGGCATCGGCGCCCTGTATGTCGGCCCGCGGGCGCAGCAACGTTTGCAGGCGCAGATCCATGGCGGCGGCCACGAGGGAGGGCTTCGTTCCGGGACTCTGGCGACCCACCAGATTGCCGGTATGGGCGCGGCGTTTGCCTTGGCTGCAGCCTCCTTTGATGAAGAGAAGACGTCCATCGTCGCGCTGCGCGAGCGTCTGCTCGAACCACTGCTGAGCTTGCCGGGCGTCAATCTCAACGGCAGCGCGAGCCACCGTATCCCGCACACCTTGAGCCTGACCTTCGGCGAAGGCGAGTTCAACAGCGCGGCGCTGAGCCATTCGATGGCGTTTTCCGCAACCTCGGCCTGCAACTCGGCAAGCAACGCGCCGTCCCATGTGCTGTTGGCGTTGGGGCATGACGCACGTCTAGCCGAACGCACTATTCGCTTGAGCCTTGGCCGTTTTACAACGGCCGAGGATATCGACAAGGCCGTAGAATTGATCAAAACCGCCTGCGCCAGTGCTCCGGCATTCTGGGCGACAGGTCTTTAACCAGCCGACCTAACGGCTACGAATAATAACGATGAAGTGATTGGCAGGAGACATGATGAGTAACCAGACCTCGACCGAAGGATCGGTGCCCCAGCGCCTTGCGCAGACCCGCGAACTGATGCGCCGCGAAGGCATTCATGCGTTGTTGGTGCCGTCGGCCGACCCGCATTTGTCGGAATATCTGCCGGGTTACTGGCAAGGCCGGCAATGGCTTTCTGGCTTCCACGGCTCGGTCGGGACTTTGATTGTCACCGCAGATTTCGCCGGCGTCTGGGCTGACAGTCGTTACTGGGAGCAGGCGACCAAGGAACTCAAGGGTAGCGGTATCGAACTGGTCAAGTTGCAACCGGGTCAGCCGAGTCCGTTGGACTGGCTGGCCGAGCAGACGCCGCAAGGTAGTGTGGTTGCCGTCGATGGTGCAGTAATGGCTGTGGCTTCGGCGCGCACCTTGAGCTGTAAACTTGAAGCACGCGGCGCTCGACTGCGTACCGATATCGATTTGCTGAAGGAAGTCTGGAGCGATCGGCCGAGTCTGCCGAATGCCCCGATCTATCAGCATCTGCCGCCACAGGCGACTGTCAGCCGTGTCGACAAGCTGGGCAAACTTCGCGAAACCATGCAGGAGCGCGGAGCAGACTGGCATTTCATCGCCACCCTCGACGACATTGCATGGTTGTTTAACCTGCGTGGCGGCGATGTTTCGTTCAACCCGGTGTTTGTTTCCTTCGCGTTGATCAATCAACAGCAAGCCACGCTGTTCGTGGCCTTGAGCAAGGTTGATGCAGATTTGCGCGCAGTGCTCGAAAAAGATGGCGTGACGCTGCGCGATTACAGCGAAGTGGCTGACGCCTTGCGCGCTGTGCCGAATGGCGCCAGCCTGCTGGTGGATCCGGCGCGAGTCACCAGCGGTCTGCTGGATAACCTCGACAGCGGCGTGAAACTGGTCGAAGGCTTGAACCCGACCACGCTGGCCAAATCGCAAAAAAGCGAAGCCGATGCTCAGCACATTCGCAAAGCAATGGAGCAGGATGGCGCAGCGTTGTGCGAATTTTTCGCCTGGCTGGAGTCGGCCTGGGGCCGAGAACGCATCACCGAATTGACCATCGACGAGAAACTCACCGCTGCCCGTGAACGTCGTCCTGATTATGTTTCGCTGAGTTTCAACACCATTGCTGCGTTCAATGCCAATGGCGCGATGCCGCATTATCACGCCACCGAAGAAGAACACGCGGTGATCGAGGGCGATGGTCTGCTGCTGATCGACTCCGGTGGTCAGTACCTGGGCGGCACGACCGATATCACAAGGATGGTGCCGGTCGGTACGCCGACTGAAGAACAGAAACGCGATTGCACGCGCGTTTTGAAAGGCGTGATTGCACTGTCGCGAGCGCAGTTTCCGAAAGGCATTCTGTCGCCGCTGCTTGATGCCATCGCTCGTGCGCCAATCTGGGCTGAGAGCGTGGATTACGGTCATGGTACCGGTCACGGCGTAGGCTATTTCCTAAACGTTCACGAGGGCCCGCAAGTCATTGCCTATCAAGCGGCGCCGGCACCGCAGACGGCGATGCAGCCAGGGATGATCACGTCCATCGAGCCTGGCACTTATCGTCCGGGTCGTTGGGGCGTGCGTATCGAGAACCTGGCGATGAACCGTGAGGCGGGCAGCAGTGAATTCGGCGAATTCCTCAAGTTTGAAACCTTGACGCTGTGCCCGATCGACACTCGGTGCCTGGAGCCTGCGTTGCTGACGCAGGAAGAGAAACAGTGGTTCAACACCTATCATGCCCAAGTGCGTGAGCGTCTGAGCCCGTTGCTCGATGGTGCGGCGCTGGAATGGCTGAACACTCGCACTATCGCTATCTGATCGACCGCAACTCAGGCGCTGATACCAGCGCCTGAGTCACAGCTTCCTCTAGGGTTGGCGCAGCACTTCTTCGACAAAGTCGAGGCGATCCTGGCCAAAGAACATCTGATTGCCAATAAACATGCTCGGCGCGCCGAAAACTCCGCGCTTAACCGCTGTTTCCGTATTTTCCTTAAGAACGGCTTTGACGGTTTCGTCGTTGGTCAGCGCCAGTACTTCTTGTGGATCGAAACCGTGTTCGCTCAACACCGCTGCGACAGTTGCTGGTTCATCCAGGCTGCGGCCTTCTACCCAAAGTGCGCAAAACAGGCAATCAATTAAGGCCTGGAAACGATTTGGCTGACGCAGTTGAACACCTGTCACGGCGCGCATCAGTGTCAGCGTATTGATGGGGAAGTGTGGGTTGAACCTCAGGGCGACACCATAGCGTTTGGCATAGCGATCCAGATCCTGAAACATATAGCGACCTTTTGCCGGAATCATTGCCGGGGAGGCGTTACCGGTGGCTTTGAATACGCCGCCCAGCAGCATAGGGGTGTAGATCAGCTCACTGTTGGTCGCGGCGCATATCTTCGGCAACTGGGTATAGGCGAGGTAAGTGGCAGGGCTGCCGAGGTCAAAATAGAACTCCACGGTTTTGCTCATCATCGCTGAACGCTCTTTATTGTTATGGAGGGGGATTACCAGCGCTCGTTCCAAGGGCGCAGGTCCAGCTCAAACGTCCACGCATCCCGTGGCTGACTGTGCAGATACCAATAGTTTTCGGCAATGTGTTCGGGGTTGAGAATACCGTCCTGATCCTTGGAGGCGTACTTCTCGGGAAAGCTGTTGCGGATGAAATCGGTATCGATGGCGCCATCGACCACTACATGCGCGACGTGAATGTTCATCGGCCCCAATTCACGCGCCATGCTCTGTGCCAGAGCGCGGATACCGTGTTTGGCACCCGCGAACGCGGCGAAACCCGACGCCCCGCGAAGTCCGGCGGTCGCGCCCGTGAAGAGAATGCTGCCACGTTGACGGGTAACCATGCGTTTGGCCACTTCGCGAGCATTGAGGAAACCTGAAAAACAGGCCATTTCCCAGATCTTGAAGTACTTGCGAGCGGTTTCCTCGAGGATGCTGCACGGCACGTTCGCGCCGATGTTGAATACGAAGGCTTCAATCGGACCGACGCGAGTTTCGATGTCTTCGATCAGTGCAATGACGTCTTCCTCCTTGCGCGCGTCGCAGGCGAAGCCGTGGGCTTCGCCACCCTCGGCCCGAATGGCCTCCACCAACGGCTGCAATTTATCGGCGTTGCGCCGCGTGACGCAGGCGATGAGTCCTTCCCTGGCAAAGCGCTTTGCAATCGCGCCGCCCGTCGCATCGCCAGCGCCGACAACCAATACGACCTTCTTGTTATTCATGGGTAGCCCCTTTATTAAACGATCGTTAAGTGAACGAACGTTATGCTAGGATCCAGGCAACGTCAAGGCAGCCAGTTCGAGAGCAAACATATGCGTTACTCCGCCAGTCACAAACTGCAAACCCGGGAAAAACTATTGCAGAGCAGTGCGCTGTCAGCCAAGCGATCCGGGTTTTCCACGGTTGGCGTCGATGGCTTGATGAAAGCCATTGGCTTGAGTGGTGCGGCGTTTTACAGCCACTTCTCGTCCAAGGATGCGTTGTTCTCTGCCATCGTCGAGCGAGAGTTGGGTCAGAGCCTTGAGCGACTGGGCGGGCAGGGCACGCAGGATCGTGAGCGACTGGAACGCTGTCTCAAGCACTATTTGAGTATGGCCCACGTTGAACAGCCAGAATCCGGCTGTGCCTTGCCTGCGTTAGGGGCGGAAATCGCACGTTCGGATATTCAGGTGCGTGAACAGGCAGAGTTGTGGATATGTCAGCTTCAAGAGCGTTGGGCGCAGATACTTGAGAGCGACAGTCTGGCATGGTCGGTCCTGTCGCAGTGTGTGGGGGCGCTGGTGGTGGCGCGTATGCTGGCCACGCCGGACATTCAGCGAGCGGTGCTGAAGTCCAGTCACAACGAGATTGGACGCCAGATCGCTACACGGCCGTGATCTATTTACAGATGACGATCATGCTGCGACTTGTGTAGCCAGCGGGGTTGAGGCCAAACGGATAGTCGCCTGGCTCTTCCACGGCATCCCCCGATTTGGCGATAACCCTGTAGCCTTTCGGAGCGCAGGAAGTAGCTGCGCTGGTATAGCAACGATCCCAAGAGGACGAGAGTCCCGAACAGTTGATGTGCAGTCCTTTCTTGCCGTGCTTTACCGAAGTTTTCGACGTTGCCGCGCAGCCAGTGACTGCGAGTACGGCTACCAGTATCAAAATTCGCTTCATTACTGTCCTTATAGCTAGCAGCCACGAGTCTCTCGCTCGGGTCTGCCTGTATTCGCTCGCACTCTAAGCGTTTCGATATCCCTATCCGAAAAAATCCATATCTGGCACTGAGTTAAGGGGTTAAACATGGCCTAAATGAACGCCAATTGCCAGACCTTCGTCAAATCCTGTTTCAATCTGCCGCAATGACAGGCTTGGCCGCGCTACCCATAGTCATGGTTGCGCCGACGGAAGCCAGGATAATGCACAGGATCGCCAGCCATTGTGACAGTGTGAGGTATTCCTGCAGGAACAGCAGTCCCGACAACGCTCCGAACGCGGGTTCGATGCTCATTAATGTACCGAAGGTGCGTGCAGGCATACGCGTGAGTGCGACCATTTCCAGCGTGTAGGGAAGGGCGGTGGACAGGATGGCAACGCCAATGGCAATCGGGATCAGCGATGGCGTCAGTAGAGCTGCTCCGGCATGCACGATACCTATGGGGGCCACAAACAGGGCTGCGATCATCACGCCTAACGCAGCGGTTGTAACACCGTTGTCGGCACCGGCCTTCTGACCGAACAGGATGTAAAGCGCCCAGCAGACGCCGGCACCTAAAGCATACCCGGCGCCGACCCCATCGATGCCTGCGGTTGTTGCCCCTGTAGGTATCAACAGCAGCAGTCCGGTTGCTGCCAGGCCGATCCATAGAAAATCGATGGCGCGACGGGATGCATATATGGCTACAGCCAGCGGACCGGTGAATTCGAGAGCAACGGCGATTCCCAGCGGAACTGTGCGCAAAGACATATAGAAGAGGAAGTTCATGCCGCCCAATGCCATGCCGTAGACGATCACTGTGCGCAACGACTTGGTGGTTAGCTTCGCTCGCCATGGGCGTAGCAATAACAACATGATCACGCTCGCGAAGAGCAAGCGCAGGGTGGTTGTTCCTTGGGCGCCAACCACCGGAAACATGCTTTTGGCCAGAGAGGCCCCGGACTGGATCGATGCCATGGCTATCAAAAGCAGGCCAACCGGGAACAGCATGGAGGCAAGAGAGCGGGGTTGGTCGTTCATCGTGCGGCATCGTCCAAAGTGAGAGCGGGGGTATTGTTTTAGGTGTTGGGCAATATACTGCGCATTCACTGTCGCTTCGTCTATATATAAGCGGCTCTTTCCGTCAATCTATAGAAAAGCGAAATTAATGGTTGACGGCGAATTCCAGACGTCTATAATTCGCCCCACTTCCGGCGCAGTCGAAACGGAAAACTCCTTGAAATTCAATGAGTTATGAAGTTTTCGGCAGCAAGTTGCTTCAGTTCATCGAAGCCAGAAAGAAGTTGAAAAAGAGGTGTTGACAGCAGCGTGTAACGCTGTAGAATTCGCCTCCCGCTGACGAGAGATCGAAGGCGCAAGTGGTTGAAGTTGTTGAAGAATTCTTCGAAAACTTCTGAAAATAACCACTTGACAGCAAATGAGGCTGCTGTAGAATGCGCGCCTCGGTTGAGATGAAAGATCTTAACCAACCGCTCTTTAACAACTGAATCAAGCAATTCGTGTGGGTGCTTGTGGGGTCAGACTGATAGTCAACAAGATTATCAGCATCACAAGTTACTCCGCGAGAAATCAAAGATGTAACCAACGATTGCTGAGCAAAGTTTAGGGTTTCTTAAAACCCAAAGATGTTTGAACTGAAGAGTTTGATCATGGCTCAGATTGAACGCTGGCGGCAGGCCTAACACATGCAAGTCGAGCGGATGAAAGGAGCTTGCTCCTGGATTCAGCGGCGGACGGGTGA